>JBDTOW010000512.1:0-4313 GCA_039933075.1 Verrucomicrobiota bacterium
GTAGCGTTTCCGCCGAGATCCAAGGCCCGCGCCCGAACAGTAAAGCTGGATTTCTGAGCGGTGAAAACCGGCGCGCGCAAATCGGCCTCGAACGGATGCGAGCCATCGTCAAAGGCAAGATTGCCGTCGAGGTAAAATTCGACGTTACGCACCACGACATCGTCTTGAGCGAGAGCGGTGAGGCGAAACCAGCCAGCGGATTGTTCGATGGCTGGGTTGTTGAAAAAGGTGTATGAACGAAGCTGGATGCTGGGCGGGTTCGTGCCAAAGTCGGGCTCACGGTAGTTGAATACTTCGAAAACCCCAGCGCTGAGGCCATAGCCGGCACTCAACAGCCGCCCCCGGTAAATGAAAACATCAAAGGGAGAACTGGACGTTGCCAGGCTGGTCAGGAAGTTTGTGGCCACGGTCGGCGATGATTGGTCGTAAACCGAAGCCAGATTCGCCGGGACGTTGAGGCCTGAGCGCGTGATCGAAATCAGCCGGTTCCCGCTGTCCTTGGTAATCTCGTCTGCAAATATAGGGCGCGTGCCGGATTGGGCGACAATGACCGGATTGGCTGGCGCCCCGATATTAATAACAAGATACCCGAGGCTCCATCCGGTGTAAGCGTAGCCTGGCTCTACGAACAATCCATGCCAGGGCTTGCCCTGGACTCTGCCGATGGATTGCAGACGATTGCCTCCTTCCGAGAGTTTGAAAATCTCCAAAGTGGTTCCATAGGTGGCTATCAATTGATCTTCCAGGACGCGAAGATTGCTGTTTTGACCCAGGACGCCTGTGATCGTGGGAACGGGTTCTCCGCTTTCCAAGTCAAATGCGAATACACTTTGGTCATTGGAGATGTAGACGCGTCCAAAAACAATCGCACCGGCGGTGGCCGACTCGTTGCGCGTCCATTTCTGGACCGGATTAGTTGGGTCGCTCAGATCGAAGAGGGTGGTCGAACTATCTGTAACCGCCAGCGCGTAGGGCCACGTCAACGCCAATCTGCCGGTAAATCCAAACGTGGCGGTGACCGAAGCGCGCGACAGCATGACCGGTTGCAAAGGGTCTTCGATGTCGAGTACCATCAGATTCGTTTTCGCATCCATCAGCACGGCGATATTGTTCTCCGCACGGACTCGAATAGGGGCTAGCGGAAGTTGAGTGGACGAGATGAGGCCCAATTGCGCGGCGATCCCATCCAGCGGGTTTGTATCGAGCTGTATTTCAGCGCCGTCGGGCACGCCATCGCCATCTGTATCGATTGAATTTGGATTGGTCCCGAGGAGCGTCTCGATAGTATCCGGCAATCCATCCGAATCCGTGTCCGGCTCGTTCTCCGCCAATGGAATGAGCGGTGCCGTCGGCATCACCGTCGCGACCCCGACACTGGACGCTTCGAAAAAGGCAGACCCGGACCACTGTGTGACCGGATCAAAGTAAGCGACGGTATAAAGCCCGTTGGGCGACAACACAATTCCATTAAGCCGGCCAGCGCCATTCAGGCGCCCTCGCTGGACGAAACCGGTCTGATGGTGTTTCAGGGAAAAGTAGTGTGGGCGCGCGGGAAACTGCTCGCTCCCAAAAACCGGCGCCTGCACCTGGGACTGGCGTACGAAACCCAGGACCAATCCATCGAGGCGATACTTCCAGCCGCGGCGCTTCAGTTCGGTAACCAACTCGTTCAATTGTTGGTCCGCCTCTGCAACGTCGGGGGGGACTGGATTGCCTTGCAGCGAATCCAGGCGGTCGATCATTGCGGTCCACTCAGCTTGCGAAAACTGGGCCGGTCGTGGCAGGGCGACCAGTTCGGCTCGTTCGGTCGCACTCAGATGCACGCCCGATGGACCGGCGGGCTGGACGCGATCAGCCAAGGCGTCGAAGAGTTCAATGATCTTCGGCACGTCCACCGCAGTGTTTTCTAAAATCTTCGGCGTGGCAGTGAGTCGAACCAAGAATTCACCTTCGACCTCCCAAAATCGTTTTTGTTCCTCAAATCGATCCGGCAACAGTCCAGATGGGAGCGTTGCAAGCGTAGCGAGTTGGGGGCACGGGTGGACGAATCCCTCGCAGGGCAGGATGTAGATTCGTTTGTCAGGGTTCAGGCATTGATCCATGCAATCCCGCCTTTCCTTGTTCAGTGTGTCCTCTGGTTTGCCATCGCATTTATCGGGACCGCCAATGCATCGCAAGCCGTTTTCAAATGCGGTGCGTTTCGGCTTTTCACCCTCACCGAAAAGGTCGTCCATGACATCACCGAGGCATTTCAGAGGGCAGGACCCTATGCTCCCTCCGCGCGGCGTGCAGTCAATCGTTCTCAGGCATGGGCAATTTGGGTCGGTGTCTTCGCACTGGCCAGGTCCGCTGCCTGGCGATCCCGGCGCCACCCCGTGCCACCCCGGCTGGCGCACACCCACGCCGGGATCAGTCTCGGCAAAGTTTCCGTCGGCTGTGATCGTGGCCGTTCCTTGCGCTTCCCAGCGGCCTGTGTCGTGATTGAAGCTCCACAACACAGTCTTCTCACCGGGGCCAAGTTTCACGCCGGTGACGGGGTCAGGCAGGTTGGGGAAGCGGACTGGCACCGGCCGGTCGAAATTCTGCGGACCGTCGGTCTGGATCGTGATGACGAGCGGCAAGTTCAGTCCGGGCGGCAGCGGCTCTGGCAAACGATCCGGTGGAACAGGAGCAATTCCCACTTTGCCGCCGCGCGCACCATTTTCGCTGAACAATGTGTTGGGGGGAACGCGCACTTCCACGCCCGCCAACGCGGGATTGGCCGCCAGAACCGAGGGCACAAAAGTAATCTTTGTTTCTTCGGTCGCGCTGACTGCTTGGAGCGCATCCGCTTGAATGAGCGGCAGAAAAATTTCGCCTGTTCCCGAGGCAAGGTTGTTTGTTTTGCCCGCAACGGCTTCCCACGCTTTGCCGACGAACGGATAGTAAGCGCCGCTCGGCCATTGACTGCCGGCCGCGGTGCGCCCATCCACATGCACGAAGAATCTTCCAGCCGGTGCGGGTTGCAAGGTGAACGAACCTGTCGCATCGGTCACCGCGCGCAAGGACTCCTCCGCTCCGTCCACCGTCACGATCGCGCCTTCCAGTGGCCGATTGGTCCCGGCAGCGCCGAGTTCGGAAGCGAAGACGTGGCCAATCACGGCAGTGTTTTCCAACCCCGAAGTGCCCGCGGTGGAGAACTGCAACACATGCGTGCCGCCTGGCTCGCCATCGCCGTCCGCGTCGAACGGTTGGCCAGATTCGTCTGCAAGCCCCGTGCCGTCGAACACAACATTGACCTGCGCGCTGGCGGGAAGATTTTCGAGATAGAACAGCGTGAGCGTCCGGCGATCCGAACTGAGTTCGGCGCGCGAAAGCAAACGGCGACCGCCGAAGCCTGCAAAGAGCGCATTCGGCCCGATGATCGTGCTGGCAGCGAGCGGCGCGCTGAGGCGGAAGATGGTTTCGCGCGTGACGGCGACGCCGCTCTCGCCGGCGGCGGGCGAAATTTCGCTCACGGTGGCCAGCGATGCGGCCGCAAGACGCAGACGGAAGAAGCGGTATCGATCATCGGCCTCGAAGTTGACGGCGTACACACCATTTGCCCGGACGGGAATGCGATTGACGGGCTGCCAAACCGCCGTGACACCGAGCGCGGGAGAACTTTCGAGCACAGCGTTGCCGATGCTGGCCGGCCAGGCGAGGCGGACGATTTGGTCCGGCAGGACTGAGATCGCAAGGCGCGGCAGGCCTTGCGGCGCGACATCGACACCGCGCAGGCGAAAGAAGCGATACTGATCATCGGCCTCCAGATCCACGGTGTAGCGTCCGTTCGCGAGCGTCGCGGGGGCGCTCACGGGCTGCCAGTTGGCAATCGGAGCGAGGGCGGGGGAGCTTTCCAACGCAGTGCTTCCGGTGCTGGCCGGCCACGAAATGCGAACGATCAGATCCGGCAGCAGAGTGACGTCGAGGGTCGTTTGGGCCACCAGACTGCAAGCGGTGGCGATGAGCAACAAAACCGGCAACAACATTCGAAGACTCATGAGCATTTGATGATGGACGCCATCCCGAGGTAATTCACGGGAAATGCGTCCGTCGTTACGGATTGGGAGTTTTTCAATCGAGAGCGGCGGCGTGGCAGCCATGAGCGGCTGAATCGGCATCCAAAAACCTGCCAACGTATTAGGAAGAACAACTTTATGTTTCATAGGATGCAGTCGGGACAAATTCTTTGCCCGATACCCATTCGATACGGAGAAAATGAACCCCGGTTGCAAAGAAATTCGAGCGACGGCGCATTTTGCAAACGACGCTTTCCGTGCAATGGATCGTGG
>JBDTOW010000513.1:0-4303 GCA_039933075.1 Verrucomicrobiota bacterium
CCACGCATCGAGTTGGCAGCGTGGCTCACCGCACCTGACAACCCACTCTTTGCCCGCACACTTGTGAACCGCGTGTGGAGACACCTGCTCGGTCGCGGGCTCGTCGAGCCGGTGGACGACTTGCGTTCGACGAACCCTTCCACGCATCCCGCCCTGCTTGATGCCCTCGCGAAGGACTTCGTTACCAACGGCTACAATCTGCGCCAGCTCATTCGGACCATTGTTTCCTCGCGCACCTATCAACTCACTTCGCGCACCCGCGGTCTCAACCGGCTTGATGACCGTTTTTACTCGCATGCGTTTGTGAAAGAATTGGCCGCCCAGATTTTTGCGGACACCGTGGCGCAAGTGACCGGCGTGGCTGACCAGTTCGACGGCTATCCCGAGGGCACGCACGCCGTGCAGCTCATCGGATCGCACACGCCATCCTACGCGCTGGACGTGCTGGGCCGATGTCCGCGAGCACGCTCCTGCGATGCGCCCGGTGGAACTGGCGGCGGACTTGCCCAGGCCCTTCACCTGATTAATGGCCAAACCATCAATGACAAACTGCGCGGTGGCATCGCGGGACAATTGCTCGCCCGCGGGTTGGCAGATCGGGACGTCATCGAAGAACTTTACCTGCGCGCGCTCACTCGACTTCCTGAACCTCGAGAGTTGGCCGAGTGGGAACCGCTGCTAGATCGCGCAACCAGTACGGCGGAAGCCGCGCGCGACCTGCTCTGGACACTGCTTAACTCGCGCGAGTTTGCTTTTAACCATTGAACGACAATGAAACCGACAAGTGTTTCCCTGGCGCTACGCTGCGATGGCGTGTCCCGCCGCGATTTTCTTCATCTCGGGCTGCTGACGACTTTCGGCCTGAGCGTTGCCGACCTTTTCCGGCTGCAAGCACTCGGCGCGGACCGGCCGGATTCGCGCTCTGCCAGGGCTACGTCCTGCATCCTCGTCTGGCTCGATGGCGGGCCAAGCCACCTCGACACGTTCGACCCAAAGCCCGATGCGCCCAGCGAAATTCGCAGCCCGTTCAACGCAATCACTACCCGCGTGCCCGGCTTGAACATCTGCGAACATCTGCCGCGGACCGCGCAAGTGATGCGTGACGTTGCGCTTATCCGCTCGCTCACGCATGAATTGGGCAACCACGACACCGGCACGCGTTTCCTGCTCACAGGCCATCGCCCCACACCCGCGCTGGAATATCCCAGCCTGGGCAGCATCGTCGCCCGCGAACGCGGGTTCAGCAGCGCGGTGCCGCCGTACGTCGCCATTCCCAGCGACGCGGTCGGTGGCCAATCGAACGCCGCGCGGGCCGGCTATTTGCCGGGCGCTTTCGCCGCCTTCAACGTCGGCAACGATCCGTCACGGGTGCGAGATTTGCAGCCGCCCGAAGGGGTAAGCTTTTCCCGCAGCGAACAACGGCGCGAAATGCTCCACAAGATGGACGCCTTCAGCCAGAACGTCGAGGAAGGGCCGCTCACCCAGAACCGCGATGCGTTCTATGAGCAGGCGTATCGATTGCTCGTATCGCCCGAAGCCAAGGCAGCGTTCGATCTGTCTGGCGAAAAACCCGGAGCGCACGAACGCTATGGACACAGCCGCGTGGGCACCGGTTGCCTGCTCGCGCGCCGGCTCATTGAAGCGGGCTCCCGCTTCGTCACGGTCGTGGACACCGGCTGGGACACGCATCAGCAAATCTTCAAGGAACTGCCCGACTCCCGTTTCGCAGGCAGCGGCAAACTTCCAAACCTCGACCGCGCCTATTCCGCCCTCGTGACCGATCTCCGCGAGCGCGGCCTGCTGGATTCCACGCTCGTGGTTCTAATGGGTGAGTTCGGACGCACACCCAAGCTGAACGCGCTCGGCGGACGCGACCATTGGCCGCGCGCGGGTTTTGTTTGCCTCGCAGGCGGCGGTGTCAAAGGCGGCCGCGTCATCGGCGCGACCAACGCCTTTGGCGAAGTGCCGGCCGATCGACCGGTCAGCCCACCTGACCTGGCTTTCACGATTTTGCGTCTGCTTGGTGTGGATCCGACGAAGGAACTCGTTACACCCAGCGGACGACCCGTAAAAATCCTGAATGAAGGCACCTTCATCCCAGAGTTGGTGTGAAAATGAAAATGAGCCAATTCATTGATGTTAAACCTAAAAAACGAGATTGATTGAAACAGGAGTTAACAGAGGTAACGGAGGATGAATCCACCATTGTCCATCGTGTGGGTGCTAATCGCCCGCGTCTTCTCAACCGCAACACTCGCTGCGAACGCGACACTCGCTGCGAACGCAACACTCGCTGCGAACGCGACACCCGTTACCGCGCTCGCTTTCAGCCCGGACGGCTCTGCTCTCGTGAGCAACGGATCGAAGTGCATCGACATTCGATCGCCGAGAGATGGCTCCGCTCAAAAACGGGTTCCGTGTGACCTGGCGAAGATTACCTCAATCGCCTTTCATCCTCGTGGTCAACTTCTGGTCGTCGCCGGTGGCGTTCCCGGTGTGCACGGGGAATTTTTGCTCCTGGACTGGCGCGAACAGAGAATTCTTCGCTGCCTGACCAATCATACCGACCTGGTGACCAGTGTAGCTTTCAATGCCGACGGTTCGTTGCTCGGGGTCGCCAGCGCGGACCACCTGGCGCGCGTTTGGCGGGTCGCTGAGGATGGTTCGCAGGTTGACGAAGTTTTCACACTCGCCGGGCACGCCGCGCCGGTATCGGCCATTTCGTTCAGCCCGACCGGACGGAGCCTCGTTACGGCCAGCGCTGATCGGTCGCTCAAAGTTTGGTCCACGCAAGACGGTCACTTGCTCCGAACCTTCAATCAGCATACCGAAGCTGTGCATGTTCTCGCGTTTCGACCTCGCTCCGGCGACGCTTTCACTGAGACACCCGCATTCTGCGCGTCCGCGGGCGACGATCGAACTGTGCGCATTTGGCAACCAGAGATCGGTCGCATGGTCCGCATCATTCGCCAGCACCAAGGCCCGATCTTCGCGCTCGCTTTTAGTCCTGACGGGAGAACTCTCTTTTCCGCCGGCAAAGAAGGCATCATCCGCCGCATCGAAGCGGACAGCGATGCGATCCTGGCCGAATGGCCTGCGCACACCGACTGGATTTACGCGATGGCCATCAGCCCGGACGGTTCGAAACTGGCCAGTGGCGATTGGTCTGGCGCCGTTCGCCTCTGGGATGCGCATGGGTCCGGATCTGCGCCGGCCTTGCCGGAAAAGTGAAACGAGCGGTGTGCGATCAAATTGGCGGCCGGAGCGCGGAGCATTGCTTACCAAGATTCGAAATTTAAGGAGAAAAGTTAGTCTCGACTAATTTTTCTAGTTGACTCTAAGCATTCTGCTTAATAGCTTGTCGCGCAACGATAAGAAATCGCGCCTGCGGCAATTGGACCGCTGGTGCTCATGATTCGAATCGGTGTGGAAAAAGAGCAAGCGCAGCCAGAGTGAACCGCCGACTTCAACGAATGAGAAAAATCTGCCTATCCCTGGCTCGTTTGGCGTTTTGTTCCGTTCTCTCGCCCCTTCAAGGATTTGCCGAAGAGCAGACCGGGTCGGGTGCCCACGATAAAGATCGCGCGAACGCCTCTGGAATTAACAAGGCTCAGTATAATCTTTTCAATCCGACACCCCGGGCGTATCTCCGCGAGATGTCCACCGACCGGCCGGACAAAACGGAGAGCCCTTTCACTGTGGATGCAGGACATTTTCAAATCGAAGGAGACGCGTTCACCTACACCCACGATCGGCAAACCCGAAACGGCGCGAATTCTCGAATGGAAATTTATTCGGTCGGTCCAGTGAACCTCAAGGTGGGAATTTTCAACCAGGTTGATTTGCAAGTGGCGTTGGATAATTACAGTCACGTTCGCACTGAAGACCGGGTGGCGGGTTCCGTTGTTAAACAGTCCGGCTTCGGCGATGTCACCACGCGCTTGAAAGTCAACCTTTGGGGCAACGACGGCGGGAAGACCGCCTTCGCTCTGATGCCCTTTATCAAGGCGCCGACCAACCAGGATGATCTGGGCAACCACGCTGTCGAAGGCGGGGTAATTCTCCCGCTCGCCGTGCAATTGCCATGGGGTTGGAGCATGGGCGTGATGACGGAGTTGGACTTTAATGAAGACGGTGATGCCAACGGCCGCCATATCGAATCGATCAACAGCATTACCTTTGGCCACGACATCGTCGGCAAACTGGCGGGATACATGGAGTTTTTCAGCGCGGTCAGCACCGAACCCGCCTCCGAGTGGGTCGGCACCTTCGATTTGGGATTCACCTATGGACTGACCAACAA
>JBDTOW010000514.1:0-4299 GCA_039933075.1 Verrucomicrobiota bacterium
AGAATAAGCACCATTAAAGCAGAAGTTACAACTGCAGTGGCACGAATGGAGTCTCTATTGAACAAACAAAAGGCACTTGAAGCAAGTTTACAAAGTATGCGGCTGCAAATGAATCCGCACTTCTTATTTAATGCGCTGAACTCCATCCAGCAATTCCAACCAATCCTCGATCGGGACGGGCTCCATTTCCTGCCACTGATCATTACGACGCTCGCGCACAAAAAAGTTCCAACGCCCCCCCATTCGTCGAGCGTAAACCTCCCGCTTCACGCCATCGTCGGTGCGCCCTTTCCAACTGATCTCGGCTTTGCCCATATCCCGCCGCTTTATTGCGGAAGGTCGACGCTCGCCACCGCCATGGCAGCGATGCCTTCTTCGCGTCCCAGAAAACCCAGCCTTTCGTTCGTCGTCGCTTTGATGCCAACTCGCTTGAGATTGATGTTGAGCGCCACGGCAATGTTTGTCTTCATCGCCGAAATGTAGGGCGCCAACTGCGGCTGCTGAGCGACAATCGTTACATCCACGTTGACGATCCGGGCTTCGTGAAAGGCGATCTGCCGAGCTGCCTCCTGCAAGAACACTTTGCTGGGTGCGCCTTTCCAACGCGAGTCCGTGTTCGGAAAAAAATGACCGATGTCCCCTTCTCCAAGCGCTCCGAAAATCGCGTCACAGATCGCGTGAATCAAGACGTCAGCGTCGGAATGTCCTTCCAAACCTTTGGAGTGCTTGATATCCACACCGCCGAGGATCAATTTGCGGCCTTCGACCAAAGGATGAACATCGTAGCCAATTCCAACATGAACCATGCGAGCCACTATAATGGCCATCCGGCGCCGAGAAAGGAAATTGTTATCGTCTTGCGTCTTGCCTTCCGGATGTCCTTGTGAAATTTTCACGGCCTGTTCATGACACACGTCAAGTTACACATACCGGGGCCCGTCGAAGTGAGCGAAAAAACTTTTCGCGCTTTTTGCTCGCCGATGATTGGCCATCGTGGACAGGGATTCAAAGACCTCTACGCCCGGATTCAGCCTCAGTTGCAACGACTGCTTTATACCCAACAACTCGTCTATCTCAGTACTTCTTCTGCCTGGGGTGTCATGGAAGGCGCGATCCGAAATCTCGTCAACAAACGCGTCCTCTGCTGCATGTGTGGCGCGTTTTCGGACAAGTGGATCGATGTGGCTCAACGCTGCGGCAAAAACGCTGAACCGCTCCAAGTCGCCTGGGGCTCGGCAATTCGCGCGGAAGCGGTCGATGCCAGGCTCGCCAGCGGGCAATTCGACGCGCTCACGCTTATCCATAACGAAACTTCGACCGGGGTCATGAGTCCGCTCGCCGAGATCGCCGCTCTCAAGAAAAAATATCCGGACGTGATGTTCATAGTGGATGCGGTCAGTTCGCTGTCTGCCACGAAGATCGAATTTGATGCGCTGGGCATTGATGTATTGCTGGCCGGCTCGCAAAAAGCGTTGGCCCTGCCGCCCGGCCTGACTGTTTTTACCTGTTCACCCGCGGCATTGGCGAGAGCCGCAGCCCTGAAAGACCGCGGTTATTACTTTGATTTTGTCGAATTTCAGAAAAACGCCGAACAGAACATGACCCCCAGCACACCGAGCATCGGCCACATTTATGCCCTGGCCTCGAAACTCGAAGATATCCTCGCCGAAGGATTGGAAGCGCGGTATGCGCGGCACCTCAAGCTCGCACAGGCCACCCGCGACTGGGCCACGCGCCACGGTTTTACTCTCTTCCCGGAAAAAGGCTTCGACTCAGTGACGCTCACCTGCGTCAACAATGGGGCGAATCCAGGCGGTCGAGTCGTCGACGTCGCAAAACTTCAGAAGCTGGTGAAAGACGAGGGTTTTCTGATCGACGGCGGTTATGGCAGGATTAAAGGCGCGACCTTCCGGATATCGAACATGGGCGATGAGACAGAGGCTACGATGAAGCCGCTTTACACCGCGCTCGACGCCGCGATGAAGCAGCTCTAACTTCCATCAAGGTGTCACCGCCAGCCGCTCGTCGCTTTGCTCCCGGCTCATCAGGATACCTTGTTCTTTGTAGGGCTTGAGCATGAAATGAGTCGCCGTGGAAATCACTCCCTGAATCGTCGCCAACTTTTCCGAAACAAAGGTCGCCACCTCCCGGAGGCTGCTGCCCTCGATGACGACCAGCAAATCATATCCGCCCGACATCAAGTAGCAGGACCGGACCTCGCCATATTTGGCGATCCGATCCGCGAGCCGATTGAAGCCGCCTTCCCGCTCGGGCGTGATCTTTACTTCGATTACCGCCCGCACCATCTCCAGGCCAAGCTTTTCTTCATTCAAGATTGTCCGGTAGCCAAGGATGACATGGTTGGTTTCATAAGCCTTGATCGCGGCGCTGACTTCCGCTTCGGACATGTTCAACATCTGCGCGAGTTGCGCCGGTTTCAGCGCTGCATTGTCATGAAGCAACTTGAGCAAAGGATCCATTTCGACACGTTAAACAAGAAGCCCGCAATTGAACACGTTTTTTTGATAGTCGTCGCGTTTCCTGCCGTCTCTGATAACGTTTTTGCCCGATGTCAATTGCCCGATATCAGATTGTCCAACTCGCCAGCGGCGTGAACAGCGTCCGCTCGCTGGCCGAAAAGGAAACTTTTCATCCTGTCATCGGCCCCGTCGCCGAGGCTGAGGCGCTTTATGTCAAACAGCTCCATTTGATCGAACGGGTTCGGCAACAGGCGGGAGAATTTGTCATCTGGGACGTAGGCCTCGGCGCAGCAGCCAATGCGCTGACTGTCCTGCGGGCGACGCGGCGAATTGCCTGCTCGATTCGGCTGATCAGCTTCGACCACACCGTCGAACCATTGATATTCGCCCTGCATCACAAAACCGCGCTGGATTATTTCGACGGCTACGAAGTACGGTGCCGACAACTGATCGAACGCGAACAGGTCACCTTCAAAGACGAACACCAACTGGTCGAGTGGGAACTGCATCGAGGCGATTTTCCCAATCTGCTCGATCAACCGCTTGCCCAGGATTGGCCGAAACCAAACGCGATCCTTTTTGATCCATTTTCGCCGGCGCGAAATCCGGTCATGTGGAGACAACCTCTGTTTACGGCCCTCTTCGGCCTTCTGGACCCAGCCAGGCCCTGCGCATTGCCGACATATTCGCGCAGCACGATGTTGCGGGTAACGCTGCTGTTGGCTGGATTTTTTGTTGGGGCTGGACATCCGACCGGAGAGAAGGAAGAAACGACCATCGCGGCAAACGCACTCGATCTGATCACCGAACCGCTGGACCACCGGTGGCTGCGGCGCGCCCGCAACTCAACGAGCGCCGAACCGTTGTGGGAAGCGGTATACCGGCAAGCGCCGCTTGCTCCGGAGACGTGGGAACGGTTACAAAATCATCCCCAGTTCAAATAGCTGCCTGCATGGCGCATCACGAGCAATTCAATGAAATCCTGGCTGGCCCCGCGACCATTCTGGCGCTGGCGCCGATGCAGGATGTCACCGACTTGCCGTTTTGGAAACTGATGTCCGCCTACGGCGGCGCGGATGTTTATTACACGGAGTATTTCCGCGTTCACTCCACTTCCAACCTCGAGAAAGAGATTCTCAGATCGATCACCGAAAATCCGACCGGACAACCCGTGATCGCCCAGATGATAGGCAACGACATTCCTTCACTGGTCCGAACGGCGCGCGAGCTCCAGCAGTATTCGATCGTTGCGGTCGACTTGAACCTTGGCTGCCCGGCGCCGATTGTCTATCGCAAATGCGCGGGCGGCGGCTTGCTGCGCGAGCCGAAGCGAGTGGATGCCATTCTCGGCGCGCTGCGTGACGCCATCAGCATCAAATTCACGGTTAAAACGCGTCTCGGTTTCGATTCCACGGAAGTGTTTGGCGAACTCTTGCCGATCTTCGCGAGACACTCGATTGATCTCCTCACGGTGCACGGAAGAACCGTCCAGGAGATGTACCGAAGCGAGGTGCACTATGATTACATCGCCCAGGCAGTGGAAGCGATGTCCTGTCCGGTTCTGGCGAATGGAAACGTTTATTCCGCCCGCAAGGCGCGAGAGGTTCTGAACCAGACCGGCGCGCGCGGACTGATGATTGGGCGGGGCGCCATCCGCAATCCGTGGTTGTTCCATCAAATCCGCCAGGACCAGCGCGGTGAGACTTTGTTTGTCCCCAAAGGTTGTGATGTGTTGAATTACCTGCGCGCGCTGTTCGAAGCGGTCCGGCCGTCCGGAATCAAAACCGACGCCCACGTTCAGAAGATGAAAAAATACCTG
>JBDTOW010000515.1:0-4291 GCA_039933075.1 Verrucomicrobiota bacterium
GCCTTCGCCGTTGACTTGATGGCATTTGATGCAGGCGATGGTCTCGCGCCGGAAAACCTCGGCGCCTTTGACCGGATCGCCTTTCATTTTCATCAACTCGGAAACCGGCGGCAACTCATGAGCGTTTTGTCCTTGTGGCAACGGGAGGAGTTGGGCGGCCTCGGCCTTAATGGCTGGCCAGCGCGCATGGTTAAGCTCCGAGCTGGCGATGAATTTCAGGTCCGGTGCCAGCTTGTCGTCTTTCGCCAACCTCAGCAACGCCGACGCGCCCTCCTGATTTTTCGCCAGGGAACGCACCGCTTGCTTGCGCAAAGCAACGTCGCGCTTCGGATCGGCGACAATCGGTTCGAGCAGCGGCACGATCTGGTTTTCGCCGACGTTTCCCAAAACTTCCGCGAGGTTGACGGCCGCGGCCACGTTCGAGCCGTTCAGAGAACTCTCCAATAGCGCGTCCTGTTTATATTCAAGAATCAGCTTTGCGGCATCAACGCCCACGGCATTGTTTGGATTCTGGATTGCGATTTGGAGGAGCGCTGGATCCTGGTTCTTGATTTTGAAATCGCGAACCAGCTCGACGAACTGCGGTTTGCCGCGAAGCTGGTCGAGCACCTTCAACACCGCTGTCTTGACGGCGGGGTTGGCTTCGAGATCGATCCCTTTAAGCCGGCTCAGCGCTTCAATGACGACCGCGGTGCGTTCCGAGTCGGCTGCCGCATTGGTTTCGGCGGCGGAAACAGCCGGGGCCGGGAATCTCGAGACCGAGACCAAGAGAACCAGCAAGAAAAGGGTCGAGAGCGTTTTATTGGCTCGGGAATTCCCGACCCCGGGAATCCTCGTGTCCAACGGACCAGCCCTCGCTTGCGAAGCGAGGTGCAACTGACCGCGCGCACGGATTGAGTCTTTCAACCTTTAGAGCCTTCGTGAACCCGAATACACTTATGCGTCGTTATTCAGTAACCAGTCTACTCCGCCCTCAACCTGGCCCCACTCTCTTTGAATTAAGCATTTGAGAACAGTTGCGCATCCCCAGCGGGGGATGAATTTGAATAGCCGTGGGTGGACAACCCACGGATCGAAACAGAAAAAGGATCGCGACCCCTAAGAGGTCGAATAGCCCGCTCGTCGTGTGGTGTTCGACCCCGCTGGGGTCGCAATCGATTCCGCCGGTTGTCCCGTGGGTTGCACCCACGGCTATTCACATTCGGGCCCCTTTGGGGCCGGCCCATCTAAACGCAAGGCCTTAATTCGAGGGCTTTTCCCTCAAACCGTGGATTGCAAAATCCTGCCAAAAAAAAATTGGTCGAGGACGTACACTGTTACTTCGCCGGCGTCGCGCTGGTCAGCAATTCCACCAACGCCGCCTCCTTTTCCGGGCCCGTGATGAAATCCATGGAGCGAATGTAATGGTCGCGTTCCTTGGGCGTGAGGTTTTTGTCGTTGATGATTTTGACAAGTAACGCCGGCGTCTTTTTGCTGCGCGAACGCCAGACAATGTCGCGGCCGGCGGGCGTATTCCAATTTTCACCAACCGCCGAAAGCCAGGCGTCAACGTATTTATCCCACTGTTTGTCCGCGCCGATCCCGAGTGCTTCGAGATACCAGCGATCCTTGCCGTCATGCTGTTGCGCGAGCTGTGCCCACAACCGCGGGGCTTCGGGCGACGGATGATGGCGCAGAGCGATTGCGCAGTCGCGACGAATCTGAGCGGAGGGATCCTTCACGAGCATCCGCACGTACGGGATGACATCCATTTTTTCTTCACGCGCAATTCGCAGCGCCGTGATGCGAACGTCCGGGTCGCGCTCTTTAAGGGCCAACTCGACGTACTTCTTCTCGCTGCCTTTGATCCGGGCGAGCAAATGAAGAGCGCGCGCTCGATCATGAGCGTCGGGACTAATCAAAAGTTTGAACAGATCTTTCTCGGCAGCGCCCTGAAGCCGGTGAAGGGTCGTCCAGGCAAGGAACCGAGCGGCGAGGTTTGGCGACTGAAGCGCCCCGACGCAATCGTTCGCTTTCGTGAAGTCAAACTTGGGAGCACTCGGTTTATGGCCCTTTGGCGCAACGCGGTAGATACGACCGGTCATCGTCTCCAGCTTTTGATCGGCCATGTTGTGACCGCCCACTCCGGCGTCGTTCCAGTCCGCGACATAGATTGAACCGTCGGGCGCGGCGCACACATCCGAGGGGCGAAACCAGGTATTGCTGCTGGTTAGGATGTCTTTGATCTCGGCCTTGTAACCGGCGCCATCGCGCGTTGTGAGATAAGCGCGGACGACGCGCGGACCGGCGTCGCAATGGATGACCTGATTGCGGAAGATCTCGGGCAGAAGTTTGCCTTCATAGAACAAAATGCCGGTCGGCGAACCGGCACCGGTCAGCAACAAGTTGGGCACGACACCGGGATCGTTCTGATGCCAGTGGCGGAGCGGTATTTCATCCTCCCAGCCGGTGCGTTTCTGTCCCCAGCCGGCGCCGGTCATCTCGTCGGTGTAGCCGTAATTGCCGAATTCCATCACGTAATTGATCCGCACGCCTTTGTTGCCGTCGTCATCGTTGTCCGACTGCCAGAGCGTCCCAAACGAGTCGACGCAGACTTCGAAGTTGTTGCGGAAATTCCAACCAAGCGTTTCGACGTCGCTGCCGTCCAGGTTGCAACGGAAAACCATTCCCTGGCGATAGGGCTGGCCATGATTGTTCACCTGGTTACCCGCCAGGTCCACGACTGGCTTCGTTTCATGTGCGGGAATGGGACCGTTGAGCGGCACGCTGGCCAGATTGATCGGGCGGCGGAGTTGCGGACTATCGTTGCCGGCGTTGAAATAAAGTTTGCCGTCCGGACCAAAGACAAACGTGTGCAAATCGTGGTCGTGATCGCCCTGGCCGGCATCCTCGAACAAAATCTCGCGCCTGTCGGCCTTGTCATCGCCGTTCGTATCGGTGAGCACGAAAACGTAAGGTGAAGACGAAACGATGACTCTGCCTCCGAGCACGCAGACGCCGAGCGCGGTGTTGACGCAGGGGTCCTGATAGAACGTCGTCTGCTTGTCAGCCGCCCCGTCGCCATCCGTGTCTTCGAGGATGCTGATGCGATCACCGCTTGGCCGCAGTTCGCCCCATTTTTGGTGCATGCGCTTCGAGACGCGGTAATTCGCCCCTTCGGTAACCCACACGCGGCCCCGGGCGTCGATGTCCATGTTGGCGGGATTCACCACCATCGGTTCCGAAGCAAAAAGCGAGACTTCCAGGCCCTCGGCAACGGTGAAATCCTTGAGTGCGTCGCGGGCGGCGTCCGGACCAAACTTGTGATCGTCCGCCGCGAAACCACTAACCGAGTGAACGAGGAGCGCTGCGCTGAGCAGGCCAGTGAAAAGGAGCATTTGTTTCATGGTCGAATAGATTGGAATCATTGAATGAGGATTTGCCGGCACGCGATAATGCTGGTTATTTGTTTTTCGGATCGAGATTGGTTTTCAAATCTTGTTGTGTAACCAGGGAGAGGACCCCGTTCGCAGGGACGTCGGCCTTCGCGACCCACAACAACGCGTTCAGGACGAGCCGGCGAAAACTCTCATCGCCCCAGTTTACGTGGTTGTGCCCGCCGGTGAAGCCGAAGCCCCGTCCGCCGTCCGGGCGCTCGACGGCCCAGGCGAGGACCTCATCGCGTCCGCTTGCCGCGACGATGTGCGGATAGGGACCGCGCGGCGAGGAGTTCTTGCCCTGGCGCGTTTCATCCGACGGCTTCGTGACGAGAATCGGTGTGACGCCCTTCATTTCGGGACGGAAACGGATGTTGAAATACCATTCATCCTTTATGGCGAAGGGCTTTACGCCGCGAGTGATTGGATGATCTGGCAGACTCTTAATGTCAGATACCCATTCCGGGTTGGTGGACCAACGATCTTCATAGTAACCACCGATCCATTCGAGAAACTCCGGGCCGCCTTTGTCTTTCGGCACCTCGACAGCGAAATGCAAGCACGCCAGCCCGACGCCCAATTTCATCAAAGTCCCAATGAACGCCAAATGATCTTCCTGGATGACCGGATGGCTACGACCGCCGTCCATGTACAGCACAATCGCGTCCGCTCCATTGAAGACGCTCAGGTCCTTGGGCCAGCCATTCAAGCAAAACGTGGGAGCGATGTTTGACTGTATCTGCAAGCATTTATGCAGCAGCTGCACGCCCGCGTTAAATTCGTGATCGCCCGGTCCATGGCTGGGACGCCCGGCAATAAGAACAATCTTTGTTCTACCGTCCGCGTCGACGGCTCGGGTGGTCGTTTCCTGGCCC
>JBDTOW010000516.1:0-4287 GCA_039933075.1 Verrucomicrobiota bacterium
AAACCGCCCGTGAACAAAGTTGCGGCCAGGATGATAGCGCAGCGCGGTTACGCCGACCGTATTTCCGTTGTCGCGGGCGATATGTTTGCGGATGCTTTACCGGCGGGGTACGATGTTCATCTCTTTTCGAATGTGCTTCATGATTGGGACGTCCCGGACGTAAGGCGCCTGCTTGCCAGTTCATTCCGAGCACTTCCACCGGGGGGAATGCTTGTGATTCATGACGCGCACATCAACGCAACGAAGTCCGGCCCACTCCACGTCGCCGAGTATTCCGCCATGTTAATGCACTCGACGGAGGGCAAATGCTATTCGTTGTCGGAAATGGAAACTTATTTGACGGAAACGGGCTTTACCGCCTTCGATTTCACTCCGACGGCCGCGAGCCGGAGCATCATCACGGCGGTGAAGCCCGGATAGCCCCGATGTTTCATGGTAGGGTAGGCAAGCCGCGCTGCGGCGTCCCCGCGCCGTGCAAGCATGGACCTTGCGGTTCTCCGAGCGGTGGGTGCACGCAGTGTGCCGCCGCTGAACGCGGCGGGGACAGCGCAGCGCGCCGTCCCTACCTTTGTTTCGCCGATGCGCGCAAAACTTGCAGCGTGATCCAGTTCCTTCTTGGTGTCCCGGTAGCTTGATGCTTCAATTCTCCTCATGAGTCCGAACGATCCGATCCTGGCAGGTGTCTCGTCGGAGATATTCCAAGTTCAAACCAAAGCCTCCGGGCCGGGCGGGACCTTGCCACTCACCGACGAGATTCTCCGGGATCGACCGAGCGGCGATATTTTCGGGCTGACCCAGAACGCCGGGATGGGGTGGAACCCCCAGGAACTCGGACGCAAACAATTTTTAATTGTCAGCACGCAAGGCGGCCTCCGCGCGCCGGATGGCCATCCGATTGCCCTCGGTTATCATACTGGGCATTGGGAGATTGGCTTGCTCGTTCAGGCCGCTGCCGAGGAACTGCGAGCGCTCGGAACAATTCCTTTCGCCGCCTATTGTTCCGATCCGTGCGACGGCCGAACTCAAGGCACGGTTGGAATGTTCGACAGCTTGCCATATCGCAACGACGCGGCGCAGATTTTCCGGCGGCTCATTCGTTCCCTCCCGACCCGCTCCGGCGTCATCGGCGTCGCCACCTGCGACAAAGGTTTGCCGGCAATGATGATGGCCCTGGCCGGGATGAATGATCTGCCCTGCGTGGTGGTTCCCGGTGGCGTCACACTTCCCCCGGCGCAAGGCGAGGACGCGGGAACAATCCAGACGATCGGCGCCCGCTTCGCTCACGGCATGATCTCGCTGCAAGAGGCTGCTGACCTCGGTTGCCGCGCTTGCGCTACTCCGGGTGGAGGTTGCCAGTTTCTTGGCACCGCGGCGACCGCACAGGTGGTCAGCGAAGCACTGGGCATCTCTCTCCCCCACACGGCGCTCGCTCCGTCAGGCCAACCGGTCTGGACCGATATTGCAATCCGATCCGCCCGGGCGATCTGCGAATTGGAAAAACGCGGACTGGCCATGCGCGATATCCTCAGCCCCGCCAGTATTCGCAATGCGATGTCGGTCCATGCCGCATTCGGCGGCTCGACCAACCTGCTGTTGCACGTGCCCGCGATCGCTCATGCGGCCGGACTGAAGCGCCCAACCGTGGAGGACTGGATTGACGTGAATCGTCGCGTGCCTCGTCTCGTCTCGGTACTGCCCAATGGACCGGTTCACCATCCGACCGTGCGTGTTTTCCTGGCGGGCGGCGTGCCCGAAGTGATGCTCCATCTGCGTCGCCTGGGTCTGCTCGATTTAAATGTCCTGACGGTGGCGGGAAGAACTTTGGGCGAGGTTCTCAATTGGTGGGAGACATCCGAACGCCGCGCTCGTTTCCGCGAATGTCTAAAGGAACAGGACGGCGTCGATCCGGATGACGTGATTCTGTCGCCGGATCAGTCGCGTTCCCGCGGGCTGACGAGCACGATGACATTCCCGCGCGGGAACCTTGCGCCCGAGGGTTCCGTAATCAAAAGCACCGCGATCGATCCGTCAATTCTGGACGCGGATGGCGTTTACCGCATCGAGGGACCGGCGCGGGTGTTTGTCAGTGAGGGCTCAGCCATGACCGCAATCAAAAAGAATGTGATTAATGGCGGAGACATCATCGTGCTGGCCGGATGCGGTCCGATCGGAACAGGAATGGAGGAAACCTATCAACTGACTTCGGCGCTCAAACACCTGCCTTTCGGAAAACATGTGGCTTTGATTACGGACGCCCGGTTCTCTGGCGTGTCCACCGGGGCGTGCATTGGCCATGTCGGACCCGAAGCGTTGGCCGGCGGGCCGATCGGCAAAGTGCGCGAAGGCGACATCATTCGCGTCATCATTGATCGCGAGCGTCTCGAAGGAAGCGTTGACCTCATCGGCGAAGCAGACCGGCGTTTCAGCGTCGAGGAAGGCGCACGAATCCTGGCACAGCGAAAATCCCGCGAAGATCTGGCGCCGCATCCTGCTCTGCCAGACGACACACGCCTTTGGGCGGCGCTGCAACAGGTTGGCGGCGGAACCTGGGGAGGCTGCGTCTATGACGTCGAGGGCATCGTGAAATTGTTGAAGGCCGGGCGGGAATGCCCTCCGTAACACGCAACACCAACGTAATACTGGATCATGTTCATCACCGGACTGGGAACGGCCACGCCGGCCAATCGCTATACGCAACAGGAGTGCCGACAATTCGCCCAAACCTCGGAACATATCCAGCGGCTTAGTCCTCGATCGCAGGCGATCGTGAAAAAGGTCTTGCGCGCAAACAATGGGATCGAGAGCCGGTTCCTGGCGTTTGATAATTTAAGCGAGGCTTTCGCGTTGACACCCGACGCGCTCCACGCCCGTTTTGTCCAACACGCGCCGGCGGTGGCGACAGTGGCAGCGGAGCGGGCGTTGAGCGACGCGCGGACCAAACCTGCCGAAATCGACGCGCTTATCATCAGCACCTGTACCGGGTATCTCTGTCCGGGCTTGACCAGCTACGTCAGTGAGCGGCTCGGTTTGCGACCAGACGTGCTCGCGCTCGATCTCGTGGGACAAGGATGCGGCGCGGCTTTGCCCAATCTGCGAACGGCGGAAGCGTTGCTGGCCGCGGGTCGATCCGGACACGTCCTTTCGATCTGCGTCGAGATTTGCAGCGCAGCCTTTTATCTGGATGACGACCCAGGCGTTTTGATCAGCGCGTGCCTGTTCGGCGACGGCGCGGGCGCCGCGGTTCTTACAAGCGCTCCGAACCCGAACCGGAGGCGAATCGAATGGACAGCCGCGAGTACCGCGCTCAGCGTTGTCGACCGTGATTACCTTCGGTTTGAGCAGAAAAACGGGATGTTGCGAAACATCCTGACGGTCCAGGTTCCCGGGCTGGCCGCGAAACACGCGGAAACTGTGTTGACCGAAGTGCTCGCCCAAACGGGCCGATCCCGCGCGGAAATCGCAGTCTGGATTATGCATGCCGGCGGGCGCGAAGTGCTGACAGCCCTGACGGACCGATTGCAGCTCCGGGAATCCGACCTGCGATGGAGCGCCTCTGTCTTGCGCGACTATGGGAACGTCAGCAGCCCTTGTGTTTTCTTTGTCCTGCAGGCTGCGTTGGAAAATCATGCGCCCGGCGGGTGGTGGTGGATGTCTTCGTTCGGCGCCGGATTCAGTTGTCACGGTGCATTGTTGCGAGTGGACTAGGGAAGCATTGGCTATGGAACGTTGCATTGAACCTGAATGGTTGGACGAGCTGCCGCCGGAGGAACCACGCGCCGTCCAGTCGCGCCGCGATTTGAAGCGGATCAACGCCTGGATGGGCAACGCACAGATCGTGGCCCGCGAAATCAAGTTTGTTCGGCTTCACCAACACGGCATGCTTCGAATATTGGAGCTCGGTGCGGGTGATGGCACGTTTATGCTGCGGTTAGCCCGAATACTCCAAGGCCCGCAAGCGTGCGCGGAGGCCTCATTGCTCGATCAACAGAGCATCGTCAGCCACGAGACCCGGCGCGGATTTATGGAACTGGGCTGGACGGTGAAAACGATTCACGCGGACGTTTTCGATTGGCTCAGCCAATCATCCATCGACTGGGTCGACGTTATCGTGGTGAATCTGTTTCTGCACCATTTCCACGTGCAAGACTTAAAATTACTGCTCCACCGGGCTGCACATCGCACGAATCTTTTCATCGCTTGCGAGCCTCGGCGCTCCGGGCTCGCGCTGGCCGCGACCCGATTCCTTCGTCTGATTGGTTGCAACGAAGTGTCGCGGCACGACGCTTT
>JBDTOW010000517.1:0-4286 GCA_039933075.1 Verrucomicrobiota bacterium
GGCGCGGCGCCACGACGTTTGCGATCGTGCCGCGGCACGTGCTCGGCGGACCGGGATTTGTTCCTCCCAGCGAGAAGATCAACCTCGCATACATCGGCTGCGGCACCCAGGGACTCAGGGAAATGCTCCCCATGCTCGCCATGCCGGGGATCCAGATTGTCGCCGTCTGCGATCCATCAAAGACGGCCACGACTATTTGGACTGGTCCAAAGATGAACTGCGGGTATCCATCGCCTCCGCGCTTGGCAAACCCGATTGGCGGCGCGGCGCGCCGGGCATTCCCGGCGGGCGGGAGGTGGCAAAAGAAATCATCGAAACCGCTTATGCCAATCGAAGAGCTCCGCGCAAGTTCAATGGATGCGCTTCCTACGCGGATTTTCGAGAGCTTTTGGAGAATGAAAAGGATCTGAACGCCGTCAAAATTATGACGCCGGATCACCTTCATGCAACAATCGCGATTGCGGCGATGAAAAAGGGCAAGCATGTCCTGCTGCACAAAACCGATCGCCAACCGGCTTCACGAGGCCATCCCAACTACACCCATGCCGTATTTCGCGGCTGGTATGAGTTCGGGGGCGGATCGCTCGCGGACATGGGCCGTTACAGCCTTTGGCCCGTATTCAGGCTCTTCGATCTGGACGCACCGATCGCGGTGGAATCGCGGCCCAGCCATCTCTGCATGCTCGAACGCAATGTGGCGATAACGATCAGGCGCGACTACTCGTTCCCCGCTGCCTGCACTATTCGTTTCAAGTTTGCGGCCAAGGGGAACCGCTTGCCGTTGGATCTTTTCTGGTATGACGGGTCGATGAAGCCGCCGACCCCTGAGGAATTGGAAGAGGATAACCACGAACTGGAGGCCGAAGGTTTGATGTTCATCGGCGACAAGGGAAAGATTCTCGCGGGTTTCCGGGGCCAGAGCCCGCGGATCATTCCGGAGCGTAAGATGCGTGAGTATCGAACGGCGAAGAACATGCCTGAAACAACCGTGCGGCGAGGTGGCCATGAGCGGGCCCGGAGCCAGGCCATCGCGCAGTGGGTGGGGGCCTGCAAAGGCAGCCAAGCCACCCACGGCGATTTCCTGCTGGCAGGACCGATTTCGGACGCTGTCAACCTGGGCGCTGTTTCGTTGCGATTGGGAGGAAGGAGACTCCTTTTCGACGCTGCCGCAATGAAGGTCACCAACCTGCCAGAAGCGAACAAGTGCCTGATCCGTGAATACCGGACGGGATGGGAATTGAGCGGCGGCGGAGTATAGGTAGTGCAACGAGTTGATAAATTGGTTGCCAATAAGGGACGTCGTCCTGACCGACGGCGCAGCAACGGTGGCCGACACGAGCGCAGCTTCGCAACCGCGCCGCTTTTACCGTGCGCTGCGGCCGCCCTGAGGGTGAAGAGCCGGACGGAGTCTCGCCTCTGCTTGCGGGCCACGGCCGGGGTGGGTGAGCGTTTTTTCTTAAAAACGTTCGGCAGAGATCCGTATAAGAATCAACTAAAAATCAACTCACAACGGCGCCCATTTCCTGTGTTTGTAGCGCTCGTAGACCCATTGAAAATCCCGATTCTTGGCGTTGCCGCCAGCCCAGGAGAAACTTTCCTTCCCTTGGGAGGAAAGGGTCGCTGCTTTAATTACGCCGCTATCCGTCCAGCGATGGCTTTCGGCGTGACCGTCGGTAAATGAGATGGTGCTGACGCTGCCATGGAAGATGGCGAACGGATCGACCCAGCCGGGCGCTGGCTTCACATCAATTACCCAGGTGCCAAGATTGCGACCGCGCGGATCGGCCTCTTCAATAAACATCATCGCGTCCGAGGGACTTACAATTTCCCCAAGCTTTTCGTGCGGAGGTTGGGGTCCGCTGGTGGGGGTCGAGCCTTGCCATCCCTCGCCGTTCATGCCCCCGGGTTTGGAATAACTGTCGTAAGCCCACCCTCGGCCCGGCATGAGGCGTTTGGTTCGCAAGTCACCCGGACAATGGTAACTGCCGGGACTGCTCACATAGCGGAACAAAGCGCCTTTGCGCAGTCCGTTCTCTACGTTTCTCTGCGCTGTTTCTTTGCTCATTCCCGTGGTGACGTCCTGGAATGTGCCTTTGTCGTTGTACGGACCAGGCCAGTAGCCGCCCCCGGGGTTTCCGATCTGCCCCGGCTGGGGAAGGGTGTAAATAATTCGATCCAGGTTGTCGTCGGCGTACAGGATGGAGCCGAGGAGGAGTTGCTTCTGGTTGTTGAGGCAGGCGGCGTTGGTGGCCTTCAGCTTGGCGCGGCCGAGCGCGGGCAACAACATGCTGGCCAGGATCGCGATGATGGCGATCACCACCAGCAGCTCAATCAAGGTGAACCCAGTTCGAGGACGTGACCGGTACCGAAGGCAGTAATTTGTTTCCATAGCGCAAGTGGAGAACGGTTTTGAAATATTCTAGGCCGACCGCCACCTGCCGCAAGCGTTTTATGCGTGTGCCTCTGTGTTTCTGACCGCACACCAACAGCTAGCCCGAGTCAAGGCTCCTGAAGCAATTCTAACCGTGCTCCGCGCCGCGACTCTCGGCGGACTTATTTTGCCCGCGCGCGGGTTCGCCCCGCGAAAGTAGCCGGCGACTTGCGGAAACTGCACATTATTGCGCGCGCGCGGTGTGGATCAGGCAGCGGATGACGCGCGCGTGGGAATTCCGTCCGTCGCGCCTTATTTGGGCGGCCGATAACCGGTTTTTCCCGCGCGGGTTAACATCTCGAGAGTCTCGTCCGCATCGAGCAGTGGGGTGGTCTTGTTCGCTTTAAGTGCGCCGCCAGCCGCTGCCGCTACAGCGAACGCTGCTGCACTGACGTTATCAGGCAGCTCAGTCACAAGGACCACGTCGTACTCCCCATATGAGAACCAGCCTCCGATAACTCTGCCGCCAAGCTTTTCGATCGCTTTTGAGACGACCGCGACGCGGTTCTCCGGTTTTTTGATGAGCGCCGCCAACGCTTCGGGCGTATAGGCCGCTTGAAACAGGTAAATAGCCATAGAAATCCTTTCTTGTTGGTTCGTGTGAGAGGGTACTCTACCGGGTCGGAACTGGCTGTCCATAAAATTGCAAGCGCGACAAGGCCGTCCCCGCCCCTTTCTTGAATCCGTCCTCATCTCAGGAGAATCGAAGCAAACGGGGCTTGCAGGGAGAGCGGACTGCGTTATTTTGGGAAGCAAAAGTTGAGCATGAGTTTCCGCAAAGATTTCATTTTATTGGCCGCGACTCTGCTGGTCGGCGCGAGCGCCGTCGTCTCGTGCGACCGGAACCAACCGTCCCCCAGCCCGCAGTCTCAAACCAGCGGGAGGACGAACTACCAGGTAAAAGGTATCGTCAAGGAACTCAAGGTCGATGGCCGCACCGTTGTCATCCAGCACGAGGATGTGCCCGGTTACATGCCGGCGATGACGATGCCGTTCAAAGTGAAGAACACGAACGAACTCACTAACCTGCAATCCGAGGATCGAGTTTCGTTCCAGATGGTCGTGACGTCGGACGAGGGATGGATTGAAAACGTAGTTCGTGTGGGCACGGCCAAAGGCGAGATTCTCCCGTCGGTCGAGTCGTTTCGCCGGGTGCGCGATGTGGACCCGTTGAAAGTCGGCGATCTGATGCCGGACTATCGTTTCACCAATGAACTCGGTCACGCCGTGAGCCTCAAGGATTTCAAGGGCAAGGCGCTCGCCCTCACTTTTATCTTTACCCGTTGTCCGTTTCCGGAGTTTTGCCCGAAGTTGTCGAACAATTTCGCCGAGGCTTACAAGCGGCTGATGACAACCTCAAACGCGCCCACCAACTGGAATCTTCTCTCCATTTCGTTTGACCCGACCAACGACACACCAGCCGTACTCAAGGCTTATGCGGGTCGATACAATTATGACTCGAATTACTGGAGTTTCGTAACGGGAGCGATGATTGATATCGACGCCATCACGGAACAATTCGGGCTGGGGTTCAGCCGCCAGGGACCAACCATCAATCACAACTTGCGAACGGTGGTCGTCGATGCAAATGGACGGGTGCGGCGAATCCTGACCGGCAATGACTGGAAAGCCGCGGAATTAGTCGAGGAGATCGGTCGGGCAGCGGTCGGGTTGCCATCCGTCGAGTAATACGCTGTCGCCAACCATAAGCCAGATTGACATGCACCCGCCCGGACCCCTGCCCTTCGGATGGGCCAAGGAAATAATTCCAAATCACTTTCAAATCGAGACCAGCTCCCCTCACCCCTTCCCTCTCCCCATTGGGTATGTGTTTAGCGAGTAAGAACGCGAAGGT
>JBDTOW010000518.1:0-4283 GCA_039933075.1 Verrucomicrobiota bacterium
CGCCTGGAGATCTTCAGAGCGTCTTCCGCGTCACAAACGTTGTCGGGAGATTTGTGAATAGCCTGCCTCATGATTCCGCGACGATCCGCTTGCGTAATCGGGCAGACGCGGTCCTGCTGGAAGTCCAGTACTCCGGTGAGGCGCCTTGGCCCGCCGCCGCCGATGGTGGAGGTCATTCACTGGTCCTGACTCGCCCTTCGCACGGTGAAGGCGATCCGTGGGCTTGGTCCGCGAGTGCCTGGATGGGAGGTTCGCCCGGCGGCCCTGACCCGTCTTCCGACGAGCCGCTCGCCTCGATCAAGATCAACGAACTTTCTGTGCGGGCGGAAGAGCCGGAACTGAACTTTATCGAACTCTTCAATTCAGGCATGCAAACGATTGATCTTTCGGGTTGCGGCCTCAGTGATGAGCCGGCAACCAACAAATTCGTTGTCCCCGCAGGCACGCTGCTCTCGCCGCGCGGTTTTGCGGTCTTTCATCTGGCGCAGCTTGGCTTCGCCTCGAGCGCGACCGCAAAGAATTTCTATTTGAGAAATGCGACGGGGACGCGGGTGCTGGACGCAGTCCGCTGTCGCACGCATGCCAAGGGTCAATCCTGCGGACGGTATCCGGACGGCACGCCAGGTTTCCACGAACTGGTTAGCAAGACTCCAGGCGCTTTCAATGCCGGTTCTTTGGTGCGGGAGATCGTGATCAACGAGATTATGTACTCACCGGCCTCAGGTGCGAGCGATGATGAATATGTCGAACTTTTCAATAAAGGCAGTGTCCCGGCCAGTCTGGCTCGCTGGACGTTGAGCGGCGGCATCGATCTCACCTTTCCCGCAGACACAGTTCTTCCCGCTGGCGGATACCTCGTGGCCGCCAAAAATGCGGCACGACTGATGACTAATTATCCGAACCTTAACCCGTCGAATACGGTCGGAAACTTCAAAGGCTCGCTGTCCAATCGTGGCGAACGTCTCACGCTGGCCATGCCAGAAGACGAAATTACGATTGACAACAATCAGCAATTCGTGACCAACACTGTTTACGTCGTGGTTGACGAGGTTGACTACGGCACCGGCGGGCGCTGGGGCAAATGGGCAGACTGCGGCGGCAGTAGTTTGGAGTTGAAAGATCCGAGGAGCAACCATCAGCTCGCCGCGAATTGGACGGACAGCGATGAGATTGCTAAAAGCGTCTGGACCAACGTGCAGTTCACCGGAGTGCTCGACAACGGAGTCGGCTCGACGGATTCGCTCCAGGTCCTCCTTCAAGGCGCCGGGGAATGTTTGATCGACAACGTCGAAGTGCTTGACAGCGGGGACGCAAATCGCGTCGCCAACGCTACATTCGACAGCGGACTCGCTGGCTGGACCGTGCAAGGCAATCATGATTCTTCAACTTTCGCTGCGAGCGGCGGCATCAATAACACTTCTTGTTTGCATATTCGCGCGGTTGGCCGCGGAGACACCGGCGCGAATCGAATTCAAACGGCACTGACGTCGCCGTTGACGCCCGGGACGATCGCTACGATTCGAGCACAGGTGCGCTGGTTGCGCGGCCACCCGGAAATCCTGTTGCGCTTGCGCGGAAATTACCTCGAGGCGGTCGGCGAGCTTGATGTGCCAAAGACTCTCGGAACACCCGGGGCGAGGAACAGCCAGGCAGTCGCCAATGCTGGACCCGCGATCTTTGATATGAGACACGATCCAATTTTGCCCGCCGGCAATCAATCCGTCGTCGTGACCGCCCAGCTTGACGATCCAGATGGAGTAGCTTCCGCGATTCTAAACTACCGGATCGATCCCTCGGCGACTCTAGCGTCGATCGATATGGTCGACGATGGCACCCGGGGCGATGCGGTTGCCGGAGATGGCATCTACAGCGCCACGATCCCAGGACAATCTGCCGGCAAACTGGTTGCTTTTCACGTTCGAGCTAAGGACAGTTTTTCAATCCAAGCGACCGAGAACTTTCCGGCGGACGCGCCTGCGCGCGAATGTCTGATTCGTTTCGGCGAAATGCGACCGGCCGGAAATTTTGGCACTTATCGGTTCTGGATGACTCAGGCGACGTTCGCCCGCTGGAATAGTCGCAGCAAGCTGGACAACACCCCCTATGACGTCACGTTCGTCTATAACGACCAGCGCGTGATTTACAACGCCGGCGCGTACTTCGCCGGCAGTCCTTACATCAGTCCCGGCTATAGCACCCCAAACGGCAACCTCTGCGGCTATACGGTACTCCTGCCGGACGATGATCGATTTCTCGGCGACACGGATGTTGTGCTCGATTGGCCCGGCCGCGATACCACCGCGATCCAGGAACAGATGGCTTACTGGATCGCTGACCAGCTCAATCTTCCCAACAATTACCGGCGCTTCATCCATCTCCACGTAAACGGCGTTACCGAACAACAGCGCGGGAGCATCTACGAAGACGTGCAGCAACCCGGCTCGGACATCATCAACGAATGGATCCCGGATTATCCCAGCGGTGACTTCTATAAGATCGAACGGTGGTTCGAGTTCTCGAATTCGCTGGCCAGGATCGCCGATCCGGAACCGACACTGGAGAATTTTACGACAGCAGGCGGCGCGAAGAAACTGGCGCGTTATCGCTGGAATTGGTTGAAGCGCGCGGCCAAAGGCACCGTGAACGATTACACGAACATTTTTGATCTCGTCGATGCCGCCAACGCGCCAGGCCCGGAGCCGTACACAACCCGGTTGGAATCGCTGGTGGACATCGAACAGTGGATGGGCATTTTCGCGGTGGAACACATCGTCAACAACTTCGACAGCTACGGACATGCGATTGGCAAAAACATGTACGCCTACAAATCTGACCAGGGCAAATGGCAGCTCTTCATGTTCGACATCGATTGGGTGATGACGGCAAGCCTCGCTGCCGGCTACGATCCGACTGCTTCACTCTACACGTCCAATGATCCCATTATCGGACGGATGTACAATCATCCGTCATTCCGCCGGGCTTATTTGCGAACCGTGGAAGAAGCGGTCAACGGCCCGCTCGTCAGCGCGACAATCAATCCCGTCATGGACGCAAAGTACGCTGCGCTCCTCGCGAACGGTGTCACGCGAAGTTCGGGTGGCAACCTTGCTCCGCCGGCCACCGTCAAATCTTTCATCGTCCTTCGGCGGAACTACCTTGCTCAGCAGCTCGCCAATGTTGCCGCCAGTTTTTCCATCACCAGCACTAACGCGACCGGCTTCAGCACGGACCGAAACCCGGTCACGCTCGCGGGGTCAGCTCCAATCGGTGTGCAAACGATTCGGGTCAATGGCGTCACCCAAGCGGCGACTTGGACCACGGTCACAGGTTGGTCGATGGATTATCCACTCAAACCGGGAGCGAATGTTTTGAATGTCGAAGGGGTGAATCGATATGGCGATCTTCTTCCCAACGCCACCGCCAATATCACTGTGATCTTCATGGGAACCAATCAACCTGCACAGTTTAATTCGATATTAATCAATGAATGGATGGCCAGCAATGCAAAGACTCTGGCGGACCCGCTGGATGGAAAATTCGACGACTGGTTCGAGCTGTACAATCCTGGCGCTGCCCCAGTCGATTTAGGCGGATACACTCTGTCCGACGCTCCAATCAAAGCGGCTCGCTTCCTCGTTCCGCAAGGCACCGTCATCCCCTCGCGAGGCTATCTCATGGTCTGGGCCGACGACGAAACTTCTCAGAACCGGCCGGGCGCTGACCTGCACGTCAATTTCAAATTGAACCAGAACGGCGAGAGCATCGCACTGTTTGCGCCCGACGGGCAGCTTGTGGACTCGGTCACTTTTGGTCCGCAAATGTCAGACGTGAGCGAAGGACGCTGGCCAGATGGCAGTCCTGCGCCGTTCCAATTCATGTCGTCCCCGAGTCCGAATGCGGCGAATATTATTTCGAGTGGTGGCTCCTCCGAGATTCGCATTCTTAGTGTTACCGCTGGCGAGGACGGCGCCGTGACTTTGAGCTGGACCGCGCAAGCCGGCAAACACTATCGGGTTCAATTTAAGAACGGCCTCACGGAACGGCTCTGGCAGGATCTGGCCGATGAAGTCATCGCGACGGGAACGACCGCTTCGGTGCAGGACAAAGGAAGTTCGGCGACGAGAGAACGTTACTATCGGCTTCGGTTATTGGACTAACCCAACAGTCAAAACTGCACCGCCCGATAAAACCGCTGTTTGAAACCGGCACTGTTGGTGTCCACGAGCGACACGGTTTCGCTGTCGGCGGTGATGGATTCGAGCGGGAACCAATCGACAAGGTTG
>JBDTOW010000519.1:0-4253 GCA_039933075.1 Verrucomicrobiota bacterium
AATCCGCGAAATGCGCCCTTGTTCGTCCAGGCGGATTTTGGTCTCCGGAAAATCGAGGTCGAGCGAGCCGGCCTTAAAACGAAGTCGCCGAATCCGCTGGGCCAGTTCATGGCTGTGATGCAGCATTTGCTCAATCGGGCCGGCTGGCTTGCGCTGGAGAATACCAAGCGCCTCCTTATAGCTAAAGCGGCGTTGCGAATGAATGACCGCCGAATAGAATTTCGTTTTGAGCACCCGGCCTTCGTTCGACACGAGAAACTCGACACATTTGGTCAGGCGATCCACTCCGGGTTTGAGCGAGCAGAGTTCATTGCTCAAGGCCTCCGGGAGCATCGGAATGACGCGATCCACCAGGTAAGTCGAGTTGCCACGTTTGCGCGCCTCATCATCGAGGGGCGCGCCAGGTTTGACGTAATGCGAAACATCGGCGATGTGGACCCAAAGTTTCCATTCATTGGGCGAGCTGCGTTGCAAGCAGATGGCATCATCGAAATCTTTCGCATCGTCCGGATCGATGGTAACGACCGCATGATTGCGGCAATCCGTACGGCCAGCCAATTCCTGCCCTTGAACCGTTGAACCAACGGAGCGGGCCTCCGACAAAACACTCTCGGGAAAATGCAGCGGCAGATTGTACTGGCGCAGGACCGAAAGCATGTCCACGCCTTCTTCATCCGGCGATCCGAGGACCTCGATGATTTCGCCTTCGGGATTCGTATGACGCGATTCCCATTCCCGCAATTCGACGACGACTTTGTCACCGACGTTCGCTGGCCGGCCGACATCCCGGGGCGGCGGCACATAGACGTCGTGCGGGATGCGCGGATCATCGGGTATGACATAGAGGAACTGGCTGCTGCGTTGCAAAGTGCCGACGATTTGGGTTCGCCGGCGTTCCAGGATGCGGATAACCGTCCCAGTATTGTCCTGATCACTTTGAGGTCGCAAACCCTTCGGTTTGACATCGCGCCTTACCAAAACCCGATCTTCGTGCAAGGCAGTGGAAGTAGCGTTCTCGGGAACGGCGATCTCTTTGACTCCCGGATCGTCCGGCTGGAGAAACCCTTTTCCTTGCCGGTTGATTCGAATCCTTCCCGGTATCAAGTCGGCCTCCACCGATTTGATGTAGCGATTCCCTTTGATGCGCGCGATCCGGCCGGATTGCTCCAGGGCGCGCAGGACACGCTGGAGTTCCTGCTGTTGATTGGGCGGGAGATTGAGTTCCCGGAGGAGTTCCGGGACGTTCAATGGGATGTAATCTTTCCGTCCGAGTAATTGTAAAATTTGATCTTCCATACTGGTTATCCACAGCTACGGCGTGAACTGGTAACTGACGAACGCAAGTTTCCGGCTGTCCGGCGACCAGGAGGGTACGTTGATCGTGCCCTGGCCGCCAAACAGTTTCGCGAGCACTTCGATTTTTCCTCCGGGAAGTGGCATCAGGCGCAAGGTCACGTCTTTGTTTTCCGGATGACCTTTCACGTCCTTCTCGTAGGAAAGGAACACGAGCCATTTGCCGTCGGGTGATGGATGGGGAAACCAATTATTGAATTCGTCGAAGGTGACTTGCTCCGCCTGGCTGCCATCGGCGCGCATCCGCCAGATTTGCATCGTTCCGCTGCGTTCGGAATTGAAATAGATCCACTGGCCATCGGGTGAATAGTCCGGACCGTCGTCGAGCCCTGTGGTGGATGTGAGCCGCGTCTCGTCGCCGCCTTCTGCCGGGATCGTGTAAATATCAAACTCGCCGCCCCGCTCGGCGCAATACGCCAGCGTCTTGCCGTCCGGCGACCAACCATGCCAATAGGAAGGCCCCAACTGTGTGACGCGACGGGGCGTGCCGCCGCTGACCGGCAGAATGTAAATCAGCGAGTGCCGTTCTTGCGATTCGTCGCTGATGACCAGAGATTTTCCATCCGGAGAAAGGCCGTGGTCATTGTTGCAGCGCGTCGCGAAACCGGTGTCAATCAACCGCGGCTCACCACCCGCCGGGGGAAGGCGATAGACTCGGCCTTTGCTGTTGAAAAAAAGCGAAGCTCCGTCGGGCGTCCAGTTCGGCGCCTCGATGTTATTGGTCGTTGTGTAAACGGCGCGACGGTCCTTGGACGCAATCGGCACCGTCTCGAGTGTGCTGATAAACTTTGGCCTGCCTGAAACGGGAGATCTTGCGCTGAGGTCCGCGTTCGCGAACACCGCTTTTTCGATGACCTTGTCGTCGTGCGCACACACGCCGACTCCAACGTAAAAGGGATCATTCAAGTTCAGCCGGAACGAGCCACCGGCCGGATGCAGATCTTCATCATTGCGCCCGATGGACATCGAAACGTATTTGCCACGTTTCTCAATACGCAAGCGCCTGGGCGCCGAAACACTGGATTGAATCTCATAGGTGCGCGCGCCTTGGGCTTCGCGATATTGCAACGAAGTCAAACCGTCGCCATGCAACGCCGCGTCGGCGTAGGGGGAATCGGGTTCGAGGCTTTGACGAACGATCAGGCACGCTTTGCGATGCGCGTTGCCTCCAGTCCCGATGAAGCTGATGTCCGCTGCGAGTGTTATGTCGCCTGAAACTTTTTTCCAAACGAAGTGAAACGCATCATTCGTGGACCACATGTTTTCGCCGCCGCCGCTGACGGTGTAACTGCGACGGGCGGCGTCATACTCGACTGAACCAGCCTGGCGAGACGCCCCGACCTCACTGTGGCTTTCGAAAAGACCGGCGGCGGCGGCTTGAGCCCTCGCGATCAAGGGAAAAGAACCTAACCCGAGCAGTGACATGACTATTCCAAGCCAATGGCGAAAGTGTCGCATGGGAAATTATTTCTTCGTCCCGCCAAGGCTCACGAGGTGTTTCTCGGTGCGGATGAACATCCGGCCAAGCGCCACCGCAGGAGTCGAATGACAAAGTTCGTGCAGCGGATATCGATGCAGGACGTTGAACTTGTCGCTCGCTTCCAGCACCACCACTTCGCCAGAAGTCGAGATACAGAACAGCCGGCCATCCACCCAAACCGGAGAACCAAAATAATTGCCGTCGACGCGTTCCTGATAGCGAATTGCGCCGGTGGGCGCATCGAGACACGTGACCATGCCACCGTCGCTCCAAAGCCAGATGAAATCGCCTTTCACAACACCCGTGGGTACGTAAGGCGCGGATTTTTTCACTTGGTAAGCGATCTCCGTCTTCCGGCCCGTGGTTGCGCTCCCAACCTTGATGGCGGAGACGAAGTTTCCGCCGCCCCCGCTGCCGCAAGAGCCGAGGATGATGTCGCCGGCAATAAGGGGTGAGCTCACGCTGCGTTTGTCGAACGCCTGCTCGTATTCCCAGAGAACTTTGCCAGTCTCCGAATCGACCGCGTAAATGCCATGGCCCTGACTGTTGAAAACGAGAGCGGCTCGGCCGCCCTTCGGCGCATAGACGCAGGGCGTGGAGTAAGCCACAACCGCGCTGCGACGCGGAGTTTGCCAGAGCGTCTTTCCTGTCCCGACATCCACGGCCACGATAAAACTTTCACCGCTGCGCGGGCTGTCCTTCACGAATTTCACGTCGTCCTGCTCATTCCCGAGAATGACTTTGTCCTGGTAAACAATCGGTGAAATTCCACAACCGTGCTGGCTGACAAACGGGCCGAAGTCGCGCTGCCAAGCCGTTTTACCATCGTGGTCGAGCGCCGTGAGCAAGTAATGGTCTGGTTCGTTCCAGACAACGTAAACGCGTTGGGCATCGACCGCGGGTGTGGATGCGGCATAGCTGTTGAGCTGGTGCCGTGTGAATGGAGCAAGCGAAAAATCACGGCGCCAGAGCAGGTGTCCATCCTGAGCGCTCAGGCAGAGCACGGAAATTCCTCCGGATTTATCGCCCGTGCTCGTGAGAAAAATCCGCTCCCCCCATAGGACGGGCGAAGAGTGACCGGTGCCGGGCAGTTCGACTTTCCAGTTGATGTCCGCGTCGGTGATTTTGGTGGGGATGGTTTTGGCTTGGCTGATGCCGGTGCCATTCGGGCCGCGAAAGCGGGTCCATTCCTGCGGTGTCACATTGAACTGGCAGGCTGACACCGCGATGGCCAGGAAGGTGACGGCTCGTAAAGTTCTCATGCGTTTCATGCAAACATGCGTTGAGTGATTGGGCAATATCGTATTTTCTCCGCAACGTTGAGCCTTAGGTCTCTCCATGGACCTTCCCATCGGAGCGCGGATGCCCACATCCGCGTTTCTATCGCTTCGGTTGGTGGACTCGCGGATGTGGGCATCCG
>JBDTOW010000520.1:0-4246 GCA_039933075.1 Verrucomicrobiota bacterium
TTTTCGGCGGAATTTTTCGCAGCCCAGAAGCTGCTGCTCGTGGCATCGATCTTGGTAGCGACGGTTTCGTGAAGGCGCCTGATGCAAACTACTCGCGCTCCGAGGGATTGAGCGCGCGCCTTTTCACCTGACTGTTTGAGGATGTTGAAATCGTCACCGCGAACCTGATTCAGGACGAGCACGTAATGCAAGCGGGCTCCGAAGCGGTCCAACAAACGTTTCAGCAAGTCGACGGAATCTTTGCTGGAATCCATCACATGCCAGTAATGGAGTGAGAAGCCTACGTCGTCAGCCAGGGTTAGCACTTCTGATTCGTCCATCCATTTCACGAGGGGATCGTGAGTCTGGGCGGCGAGGTCAACCAGGATGCGGCGCTCGGGTTGAGCGATCGCGGCTTCGACAATCGAGTCGAGCGCTTCGTAACGGTCCACGAGCACAGGAGAGGCGTAGCCAGCGTAGAATCGCATGAGCGCGCCGTGGGATCGATCCGTGTCAAAGCCGAGGAAGGGAAGCTCCTTGTCGATGAGGTATTGGGCGAGCAAACGCGCAACCATCGATTTGCCGACGCCGCCTTTCTCGCCGCCGATTAGATGTATGTTGGCCATTCTCGAAAACGACCTGAATGGGCCTTTGGAACTTCACTGAATTCCACTTAAAGGCCGCAACCTTTGAATTGCCGGCTCATTCAGCGTTTGCTCATCATTTTGTCGGCACCGTGGCAATGGTCTGCAGGATTCGGCTGGCAATTTTGTAAGGATCACCCTGCGAGTTGGGCCGGCGATCCTCGAGGTAACCCCGGTAACCGTTGTTGACGAAACTATGCGGCACGCGGACGGACGCCCCCCGGTTGGCAATGCCATAGTTAAATTTGTCGATCGACTGCGTCTCATGCAGGCCGGTGAGGCGCATATGGTTGTCCGGGCCGTAGACGGCGATGTGCTCGTTTTTGTATTTGTCAAAAGCGGCCATGAGCGCCTCGAAGTATTCCTTGCCTCCGACCTCGCGCATGTAATTTGTCGAGAAATTCGAATGCATGCCGGAGCCATTCCAATCCACGTCGGAGCCAAGCGGCTTGCAGTGAAAATTCACGTCCACACCATATTTTTCGCAAAGGCGCATAAGCATGTAGCGGGCGATCCACATCTGGTCCGCGGCATTTTTGGAGCCTTTGCCGAAGATTTGAAATTCCCACTGGCCTTTCGCGACTTCGGCGTTAATGCCTTCGTGGTTGATCCCGGCATCGAGACAGAGATCGAGATGGGTATCGACGATCTCACGGGCAACTTCGCCAACCGCGTCATGCCCCACGCCGGTGTAGTACTTGCCTTGCGGGGGCGGGAAACCGCCACCTTTTGGGAAACCCAGGGGAGCTCCGTCCTTGTAAAGAAAGTATTCCTGCTCAAAACCGAACCAGGCGTCCGGATCGTCAAGAATGGTGGCGCGCGCATTGGTGCGATGCGGCGTTTTACCGTCGGGCATCATGACCTCGGACATGACGAGGGCACCATTTTTTTTCGTCGAGTCGGGGAAGACAGCGACGGGTTTGAGCATGCAATCTGAACTGTGCCCTTCGGCCTGCCGCGTCGAACTACCGTCAAAGCCCCACATAGGCAGTTGTTCCAGTTTCGGAAAGCTATCAAAATCCTTGAGCTGAGTCTTGCCGCGCAGATTTGCCACGGGTTCATACCCGTCAAGCCAGATATATTCGAGTTTAAATTTCGCCATAGATTAAAATGAAAACAGATTACTTTGGTTCGTTTTTGTTGCGCCGAGATTTTCAGTTTGTTTGTTTTTGTCCATTGGCGGAACCTGATCGAGCAGGCAGAATGCCATTTCATTGGGATGCTGGAGCACCACTGGCTCGACACCTGCAGGATGGCCTGTAGGAGTAGGCGATCATGCGATTCGTGTGATGCTCATTTCCCTTCCGTTCCCGCGAGTCACGGGAAAACGCCCTGATGATATTTGCTCGCGTTGCGCGAAATTGGATATTTTTCATCATTTGACGGCCGTGCGCCGGCGGGGCAGGCTTGCAACGGTATGTTGCAGGTGAAAGATACGCTCAGAGCAACTGTCCAGGTTAGTTTCGATGGGCGGGTGTACAAGACTTACCACGGTCCGGACGCGCCGCAGCGCTTCGACAACGAGGTGAAAGTGCTGAGGCATCTCGAGGCCCGCGGGTGCGGTTTCGTGCCGCGGCTGCTTGAGGCCGATTCGGCGAAACCCCGAATTATCACCACTCATTGCGGGAACCGGTTGGAGCATCTGGACGCTGAACGGGCGCGGGAATTGTTCGCCGAACTCGAAGGCTACGGGGTGCGGCACGACGATCCCGACATTCGGAACGTGACTTACCGACAGTCCGACGGTCGTTTCTGCGTCGTGGACTTTGAGCTGGCAACCATCCTTCCGAGCGTGGAGTAATCAGGCGCCGCCATGGAGCTTCCTAGCCACGTCCGCTCAGCCAGGGGCCTGCGATGGTCCGGCCGGACTGACTGCGGCAAGATCCGTCCAAATAACGAGGACGCGTTCGTCGGTCTGCAGTTTGACGCTCGCGAGGTCCATTACCTGGGCGCAACCGGGGAAGGCCTGATCGATCACCTGGACTTCGCGTTCGCGGTGAGCGACGGAATGGGCGGGGCGATGGCCGGGGAACATGCCAGCCGGATTGCCGTGCAAAAAATCACAACGCTGCTTCCGCGCTCCTACCGCCAGGCGGCGGTCGGTTTGGAAGTCGGATTTGCCGATGTGCTGGAGGATCTTTTCGCCCACATCCACGCGGCGCTGGCACACCTGGGACAAAGCTTCGAAGAGTGCATGGGGATGGAAACCACCTTGAGTCTGTGCTGGTTCACGCCGGGGCGGATGTATTTCGGCCACATCGGCGACAGCCGCATTTATTATCTGCCCCCGCAGGGGGGCGCGATTAGACAACTCAGCCATGATGATACCCACGTGGGATGGCTGTTCCGGAACGGTAAGATAAATGAGCGCGTGGCGCGCAGCCATCCGCGGCGCAACCTCCTCCAAAAGGCCCTCGGCGGTGGTAACCAGTTTGTTACTCCGCAAGTGGGCGAGGTGGCTTGTGAGGCCGAGGACATTTTCCTGCTATGCACGGATGGTTTAGTAGAAGGGTTGGACGACAGCCATCTGGGCGAGTTTCTACGCTCGGCTGAAGCTACTCGACCGGGCGTCAGCCCTGCTGATCGGCTCGTCGAGGAATCGCTGGCCAGAAATGGTTGCGACAATACGACCGCGTTGGTGATTCGGATGGTTTGAAAAGAGGTTACGAAGCCATCATTCATATTCGCGTTAGCTCCCGGATCGCCAGATTACATTAACCGCGAAAGCGGTAATCATCATCAGGCAGCAAAGCAGTTTGCCGAGCGCGCCGCCGAGCAATCCGAGCACTGCCCCCACACCGGCCAGCGAGGCATCTTTCAACTGTCGGCCACCGGCGAGTTCAAACGCCAACGCCCCCAGGAATGGGCCGAGAATTATCCCGGGCAAACTGAAAAATAGGCCGATGATCCCGCCCACAACCGCTCCAAAAATTCCTCGCCCGGTAGCCCCCAGTTTCTTTGCGCCATACATGCTTGCTAGATAATCAATGGCGATTGAAAGCAACGTAAGCCCCAGAAGAATCCCGAAGATCCACAGGCTGGCCCCGTGTTCGCCGAAGTAAAGCCGATGACCGATGGCCGCCAGCAGGACGAGCGGAGTGCCGGGAATTCCGGGCAAAATGCTGCCCACCAACCCGACGCACATTACGATCAACGCCAGTGACAAACCGATAATCTGTTCCGCTGTCACGCTCCAATACTACCGCAGCCAACTGCTTCCGGCAAAGACCACATCCTACAATGGAAACTCTCGAACCTGACGGATGCTCTCGCCTTTTCCACCATGCAGCCAAAGCGGTAAGATGTCACCGCAGTCCAAAGTGTTCACCATTCCGGTGCGGGAGTGTACGTTGCTCTTTTAGGCAGACACCGCACTGTTCTTACTTGTGCTTTTTCCGGGCCTGCATCCAATCGTCCACATTTCGTTCGAGGATATCGAGCGGCACCGACCCGGAAAGCAGCACCACATCGTGAAACTCTTTCAGGTCGAACTTTTCGCCCAATTCCCGAGCGGAGCGGGCCCGCAGCTCTTTAATCTTCAGCTCGCCGATCTTGTAAGCGAGCGCCTGGCCGGGCCAGGCGATGTAGCGATCGATTTCGTTGATGATGTCGTTCTCGCCCTT
>JBDTOW010000521.1:0-4238 GCA_039933075.1 Verrucomicrobiota bacterium
CATGCTCTTTCCGCTTCTATACAATACTTTCCGCACGGGGTCAGGAGTTCTGAGGCTCGCGTCGATTACATCGTGAACAAGGCGGAGTTGAACGGATCGTTGTGAAACACATTACTCACATTTTTCTTTCACTGGCGGTTTCGGCGGCTTTGCTCCACGCGGAAAACTGGCCCGGCTTTCGCGGCCCGACTCGGCAGGGTGTCTCGACGGAGACCAATTTGCCGATGAAGTGGAGCGCCACCGAAAACGTGGTTTGGAAGACAGCGGTTCCCGGCGAATCGTGGTCCTCGCCGATCGTCTGGGGTGAGCGCGTTTTTCTAACGACCGCGACCGACAACGGTGCGAGTTGCCGTGTCCTCTCGCTCGATCGCAAAACGGGCAAAATTCTTTGGAACAAGGAAGCTTTTCAACAAGTGCCGCGTCACAAACAGCAGCGCAACACCTTCGCGACGCCCACGCCCGCCACGGACGGCGAACGCGTTTACGCCTGTTTCGGTGATGGCAGTTTCGCCGCGCTCAGCTTCGCCGGCGACCTCATCTGGACGAATCGTGATTACGAGTTCTACGGCGAGCACGGGCTTGGCTCGTCGCCGATCCTTTATCGCGACCTGCTCATCATGGCGCGCGACGGCAGCAGCGAAGGCGAAGACAAGAAGCTTGGCTGGCAGAAGCCGTGGGACCAGTCGTTCATCGTCGCGCTCGATGCCGGCTCTGGCAAAGAACGCTGGAAGGGCAAGCGCGGTCTTTCGCGCATTTCTCACGGAGTGCCGACGATTTGGGAACACGACGGCAAGGCGGAAATCGTCAGCGAGGCGGGCGATGTGGTGCAGGGCTTCGAGGCGCAAACCGGCGAGCGTCTTTGGTCGAGCGAAGTGATCGGCGAAGGCAAAGTTCCTTCGACCGTAATCGGCGGCGGACTCGTTTTCACGGCGGGCGGGTGGGGTGGCAAGGAATCCGTCAAAGCATTTCGTCTGGGCGGCAGAGGCGATCTGAAAGAAACCCAACTCGTCTGGGAACAGAAAAAAGGCATGCCGAAAGTTCCGTCGCTGCTTTATGAGAAGCCACACCTCTTCGCGGTCAGCGATGGCGGCGTCGCCACCTGCATGAAAGCTGACACGGGCGAATTGCTCTGGCAGGAGCGCGTCGGCGGAAATTTCTCCGCGTCACCCGTCGCCGCTGAAGGTCGAATCTATTTCCTCGACGACAACGGCGAGACCGCCGTCATCCAGGCCGGGCCTGAGTTCAAAGTACTCGCCCGGAATCCGCTCGGCGAAAAAGTGCAGGCGTCCATGGCGGTATCGCAGGGGCACTTGTTTATTCGCACGGAGAAGAATCTGTATTGCATCGGAAGAGCGCCTGGCGGTCACTGAGAATGAGAGGGTTTAACTTCAGCTCATCCTTGGTTTGTTAGGTTGAATCTCCTTTGACAAGCTTCAATCGAAGAATCGTTCACCGTCCGGGTGAATAAACTGGCCAAACTCATCAGCGGTTGGCAATTTCTTCGAAAGTTTCGATTTTTGCACATGTTGACACGTAATCTACCCGGGCGACTAGCCAGCCTTGGCACCGCTTTCGCTGCAATGTTCAGCTTGCTGGTCGAACCAGTCGGAGCTCAGACCAACCGTTTTGGTTTTGTCGGGCCGGAAATCTTCCCCATCGATCCTCAAATCGGCCAATTGCGAGCGGCCGATCTCGATGGAGATGGATTAATCGACCTGGTGGTGGTCAACAATGCCCGCTCGAAGATTAGCCTGCTGTTCAACCAGACCGGGAAAACCAACAGGACGGAAACGATCCGGACCATCAAAAAAGAGATCAACGAGTTGCCGCCGGACGCGCGGTTTCGGATTGAGTCGATCGCCTCGGAGAAACGTATTTCCAGTCTCGTCGTGGCGGATTTGAACAGCGACGGGAAACCGGACATCGCTTATTACGGCGAGCCCAAGGAGCTCGTCCTGCAATACAACGAAGGTGAAAATCACTGGAGCTCGGCCAAGCGCTGGCCGATCACCGATGGGCAGATCAACATCAACGCTTTAACTCAGGGCGATCTCAACGGGGATGGCCGCACCGATTTGGTGCTGCTGGCGGAGAATTACATTTATTTTTTCGCGCAACGCGCCGACCATTTGTTTGGCGAACCAGAAAAGATACCGATTTCCGGCGCCGTCAAAGCAGTGCAAGTTTTGGATATTGATGGCGACGGCCGGGACGATTTGTTGCTGGTAAATTGGGATAGTCCAAATCCATTTCGCTTCCGCTTGCAGCTTCCCGACGGACAGCTCGGCCCCGAGATCCATTTTTCCATGCCCCCGATCCGTTCCTATTGGGCCGATGATTTGGACGGCGACCGCAAGACGGAAATAATTACCATCGCTCAGAAATCGGGGCGCGCGGAAATTTCAAATTTCACCCGGCATCCGTCGGAGCCGTTGTCGGGCAAATTGCTGCAAGGCCAGTTCCAGGTCCTGCCTCTGAACAAGACCAGCAGAGCCCGGCGGGGAATCGTCTGGGCCGACATCAATGGCGACCAACTGCCTGATTTGTTAATCGCTGAACCCGAAAGCGGGCAACTTACCATCTATCTCCAAAAGCAAAACGGCGAACTGGCCGCCCCAAAGACCTTCCCCACCCTGACCGGCGTGAGCGATCTCGCTGTTGCTGACTGGGACGGCAATGGCAAGCCCGATATTTTCTTATTGAGCGCGGACGAACGGCAGGTGGGAGTCACGAAACTCGACGAGAGCGGACGCATTCCATTTCCCACGCTGCTGCCGCTGGAGGGACGGCCCCTGGCGCTGGCCGCGGGTTTCATTCAATCCTCGGACAAGCCATCCCTCGCCCTCATTTTGGATCAGGACGGAAAGCGATTCCTGCACCTCCGTTCGGCTGACGGCAAGACGACCACGCAGAAGCTGGGCGAGAATTTCAAGTCCAATCCCACCACGTTTGCGATCCATGACGTCGACCAGGATGGTTTGCCTGACCTGGTAATTCTTATTCCCTACGAGAAACTCAAAATCCTGCGACAGGTGGCCGGCCAGCCGTTTGAAGAATACGACGTCGCCCCGCCTGGCGGCAGTGTCGAGCAACCGTGGTTGAGCACGGCGGACATCGATGGCGACGGGAAGGCGGAGCTGCTCCTGGCGCAGAAAAATTTTATTCGCGCGGTGATCCTGAAATCCGAGACGCAAACCGGGGCTTCGGACAGCAAGCCGATCTGGGCATTCACGGTGAAAGACCAGATCAATGGTGCGGGGAGCAATTCGCGCATCGTGGGCGCCGCGGCGCTGGTCAACGGCGCCAATTCCACTCCATCGCTTTTTCTGCTGGATGCGGAGCGAAAGGTGCTGACTTTCTTGGAGCGCGATTCTGCCGGTGTTTGGCAGTTGATCCGCAATATTGATCTTCCGGTGTCCGACTTCGCCGGCCTGCAGGCGGTCGCGTTGGGAGCCAGGACGCCGAACAGCATGGCGTTTGTTGGCCTGAACGCGGTAGCCTGGATGGCTTTTCAAGGTGAGACGTGGACACTTACCGCGCTCGACGGCTACGAAACACCAATCAAGGATGGCTATCTGACCGACGTGGTTTCAGGAGATCTGAATCAAGACAAACGCAAGGATCTGGTTTTTCTCGAAACCGCCAAAGGCAATCTTGATCTCGTCACCTTCGAATCGCCGCATCGACTCGTGCCAGCCAGCCGATGGCAGGTCTTTGAAGAACGCACCTTCCGGAGCCGTCGCGGGGACGGGCCGGAACCGCGCGAAGCGCTCGTCGTTGATGTGACCGGAGACGGAAAGAATGACCTGGTCATCGTCGTCCACGATCGCATTCTGGTTTATCCCCAGGAATGAGCTTACTTTCGCAACTGTGGCGGCGTGGGCCAATAGAATCTGAACGTGAAGGCTTCGGCGTTTACCGTCCCGGAACAAACCGAGAAGTAAAAATACTTTGAGATTTTATCAAACGAAGGCAGGCGCGAAAAATCAAACCATTCCTGGATGCTTTTTGGATTGGTCATATCGCTCGGAAGATTCGCCAGGAGCGGCATACCTTTGCCGAAATTGTCCGCGTTCTGCTTGACGCTTTCCAGCCAGACCCGCGTCATTTCACTGCTGTTTTCATAAGCAAACATGCCGGTGCTCATGCCGCCCACTTTTTCAGCCGCGTCGTTGAGCCCGGTGGCTTCGCGAAGCGATTTGCCTTTGGCTTCACTGCTGCGCAGATACTCCTCCACC
>JBDTOW010000522.1:0-4234 GCA_039933075.1 Verrucomicrobiota bacterium
CCCGGTGTTCGCTGTGGTTGCCGAGGATTCGCTGGGAAAGAGGCTGGGAGTGAAGTCCCACGTGGAATCGAAACCAGGACCACTCGCAAGGATCACCCGAAATACGCCGGCATCGTCGTTATCAATTCTACTTGCTGTAAGTGAGAGAAAGGTATTCGCGCCGAGATTCAAAGCACCGAAAGAAGCAGCACCGCCTCCAGCGCGGGAAGCGGTGAACGACCCGACTGTCTGATGACCTGCTTCGGTAATCGTATCGCTCCACGAACCATCCCCAATAGTGAAGTCATTCAGCGGGTTGACCGTGTCGAAATCGCTAATCGTCAGTTGCGCAGAAGCGTTCAAAGCTATACTCGCGCCGATGACAAAGGTGATCGCTGAACGAAAGGTGGTTTCGAATGTCCTCATAAGTCAACTTCGACTTGGGCGGTATTTCTACTTTGCCAATTCGCTAAATCAAAAAGAAAAATCCCGCAACCGGATGGTCTTACGATTGCGGGTTCTCGGTGCCTGCCTCAATGGAGCTACCACTTAACCGGCACCTGAATTATCGAGGTTTAGCGTGCCCGCCCATTGTTTCGGCGCCAATTTATTCCCAGCCCAATGAACCCGAGCAATCCCAACATCCACGTGCTGGGCTCTGGAATGGGTTGAATTTGCGCGGCCAATCCGACGAGTGGAGAACCAAACCCAATCGAGCCCATGAATGAGGCTTCGCCAGTTTGAAGATCGACCTGATAAAGGCCGGAACTCGAATCCCCAGGGCGAGTGAGGGAGGCATAGGCGAGGCCACTCACGCCAGAGATTTCCAGGGAGGCGTTACCGGTTGTATTGACTCCGAGCAGACCAACTGTTTTCACAACTCCCGAGTTCGGGACGTCAAGGCGAACCAGCGCGTCCCTTACGGAATCGATTCCAAGCAGCGCGCCACCGGTTTTGTTGTAAGCTGCGCCTGCAACCGAAGGATCTTGCCCAAAGTTCGGATCATTTACTTCGTAGGCGAGGTTTCCATCAACACCGGCGGGAGATCCGTTAGGTTGAACACGAAAGTTTTGCGCCGCATATCCAACAACGCGAGCGGTATCAGCCGCCGGGACAAAACTCAAACTAAAGCTCGTTCCGATCGGTGTGCCAAAAGCCGCTGGGTTTACCACCGAGGCAGTTCCGGTGTTGGGGTCCAGCGTGTATAGGCGCAAAGAGCTGCCCAATCCATAGAGCTGGGCAGTGGCTGGCCGGATGTCGAGGCTAATAAGATTGTCGCCTTGGAGTCCGCTAATAGAGTGGACGCCGCCAATGACACTGGGGTTGGCAGTGTCGAAGCTGAACAGTGTGTTTTGTGACAAACCGTAGACCAATTCCCCCCTGCTCGTCGCCACGGCAACGCAAAGAAGCGTAGTTGAAAGAAACGCCTGGATTAATGTTGAACTGTTACTTTTCATAAACAAGTTTTGGATAAGTAAAAGGGCCGAGCGCCTTTGGAAGGCGGCTCGGATCGAGACCTATCGGGTAATGCCTAACTGCACATTGGGGACCGTGTCAATTCGCCGGGCATCGAGATTCACTGGCCCATCTGCATTCAAACGAAAGATGCGGATCGCATCGTCCGTCTTTGGCGTGACCAATTTGCGTTGCTGAGGATCGTAAACCGCTGGCACGGCCGTGAACGGGCCGACTGCCCCGTTGGTGGAGGCTTCCAGGGTCACCAGCACCGACAGGTCATTTGGCGATCCGGCCAGAGGCTCCTTTAAGTAGGGAAAGTTGGTGTAAAACCGGCTTGCATCAACGTAGGCGCCATCGGTGTAAGGCAACTGCCCCGATGGCGCATCGTTAGTCGATAAGAGGACACCCATCGCCACTCGCAAAGTTATGTCAACTATATCGTCGCCCGGACGGCGGCCATTTGGATAACCCGCCGTATCTCCGGCGATAACTCCAAGATTATTCTGTTGGTTCGCTGGAACTGTCGGGGTTGCGGTGTTTAAACGCAGCATCTCAGCCGTCGCGGAAGTCTGGTTTACACCAGCAACGCCCGTCAGGAAAACGGAAACCAGGTCCGAACGGGGAAATAGAGTTGGGGCTTTGACTCCAGCACTGGAGAAAAGCAGTTCCACAATCGCGGGGAAAGTCGGGTGAGTCACGTATTGCGCCAGCGCGGCATCGGCGGTCGGCATCACGGAATTAAAAAGGTCCTTGTCCGGCAATCCAATCACCAACTCGTTTACCAGAGCGTGGCCAAGCCGGGAAACCTGGTTTGTTCCGTCCGCTTCGATCTTGCTCGCGGTCGTCCAGGCGGCAATGACGTTTGTCCCGGCGGTGAGAAAATCCTTTGGTACTTCGAGGATGAATGAGGTCACATTTTTGCCAGCTAGCGCATCTTTTTCGATAGCGGCGGGACCGACCGGGTTTAAATTGATGAGATCGAACGTTTCACCGAGGTTCACCACGAAGGGATCCTTGCGCTGACCGACAAATAGTTTGCCGGGATTCGTCGAGCCCGGGAAATTGACGGTGTAAATGTAGGAGTTAGCGTAATTCGTATAGTCGGGAATCGATTTGTTACCTATATTGTCTACCGGTTTGATGAACAGATTCGTTCCCTGCTGTCCGGTGACGGGGGTCATCGCACCAGTCCGTCTGTCTCCCCGAATGATGGTGAGACTGTACTTCTCGATGACATTCAGATTGGCCGTGTCGCCGGCCGCGATCGAACCCACGTTAATGAGAGGCACGGGATTGGTTACCTGATTTCCCGCGGGCCCGATCGGCAGAGAAATCCCCTTGACCTCATTCGTGAATCGGAACTGAAAGGTGATATCTTCCCTGGCATCGCCGTTGTTATCGATGTGGATTTCATAAAGGGCGTTAGTTTCCATCATGAAGAAATTGGGTCCACCCGTCGGAGACTGATCAGGCAGGTAATTGGCTACAATCGTGACATAATTACTGCGTCCATCCTCATAGCTGTTGAACATGTAAAAGTCGGTTGCGTCCAATTTTGGCATCGCTGTAATCAACGGCGCCTCCCGATGGCTCGAGGCCCTCAGGCCGAGGACAGCGCAGCCCAGCGCTATGCTGCCCGTGACCACTTTCACAACAATAGTTTTCTTCATAACATTCCTTTTCGTCAACCGCGGCTCGATTTGATCGAGCCTCTCCATTCTCCATTCAGATTTGTTCTCAAATTGTTTCCCCAGCCAACTAGCTGGTATCACTGGACCATACTAACTTCGGCCGCGAAGTTGGATAGCCGTACTGGTACGGTATTTGAGTTTAGAAAATCACCAGGCAGCCCAAGAGACTGCTTTGCTCGCCCACCAGGCTCGCGGCTTTCTTATGTTCCGTTCAAAAATAACCTTCCTGTTTTGCCGGGGGCACCAATAAGCCACGCAAATAATCTCGAGTAAAACCGGAATTTATTTTTGAACGGACCTTAGAGTCTGTTTTAATAATCGTAGAGGAGGCTCACTTTGAAACCGATCCCGTGCATTTCCGAGAAAACTTTGAGCCTCCTCACGTCGGCTGCTACAGGGAAAACGAATTCTAGAAAAGGCTCTTACTGTAAAGCAGTTCCTTCACGGTTGGGGGACTGGCGCCGACGAGCGCGTGTTTTCAATAAAGTCTAAAATCGCTGGTCCCGCGACTTTGTCCCCTCGGCTGAGCGCGAGAACGATCCGCGCATGACTTTGGCCGGGGACGAGGATCAAATCACTTTTCACTCCGTGCGTGAGCAGGGCGTCGTTGAGCAATCGCGATTGCCGTTGCAACGCCTTTGTTTCGCCGCCCGCGTAGAGGATGAGAAATGGAGGAGCACGCAAAGTGATAAAATTGATGGGCGAAGCCTCAGCCTGCCAGTTCGCGCCGGCGTCGCGGAATCGAGCTTCGTAGTAGGAAAGCTTTTGTCCGAGCGCGTAGGTTTTTGCATCGCTTAGATCGAGAGCCGCGCCACTGACCGAAATAACTCCGCAGAGCGATGAGCCGGAGGTGTCTCGTTCAAGCGCGAATTCCGGATTGAGAGCGGCTTGGGCGGCCAAATGGGCGCCCGCGGAATGGCCCATCAAATAGATGCGGCGGGCGTCGCCGGAGTACTGGCTTATGTTCGAGCGAACCCAGGCGAGGGCATGCGCCACATCCCTCACTTGATCTCGCCACTGAACCTGCGGCTGTAAACGATAATTGATAACGGCGACGCCCACTCCGTGAGAGCCGGGGGACATCGCCAGGGCCTTCTTGAGGGCGG
>JBDTOW010000523.1:0-4231 GCA_039933075.1 Verrucomicrobiota bacterium
TCATGTTCAACCCAATCTCGGGTGACGATGATGACCAATATATCGAACTCTATAATGCGGGAGCAGCGCCGGTGAATCTTGGCAAATGGCGGCTGGAAGGCGGTGTTGACTTCAAGTTTCCCGTCAATACAGCGATCCCGGGAAACGGATATCTCGTGATCGCCAGGGACGCCGCTCACCTGTTGACGAATTATCCAACTTTGAACATCGGGAACACTCTTGGAAAATTCGATGGAAAATTCTCACACAATGGAGATCGACTCCTTCTGACCATGCCCGATGAGGTTGCCAGCACAAACGGTCAGGGCATCGTCGCGACCAACATCATTCACATTGTTGTCGACGAAGTGAACTTTGGCGCTGGTGGACGCTGGGGCCGATGGTCCGACGGCGGCGGGAGTAGCCTTGAATTAATCGATCCGCGGAGCGATCATCGACTTGCCCCAAACTGGGCGGACAGCGATGAAACTGCCAAGAGCGCCTGGACTAGCGTCGAATACACCGGCGTGCTCGACAATGGGAACGGCGCGGCGGATTCGTTCCAGATTTTCCTGCAAGGCGCGGGGGAATGTTTGATCGACAACGTGGAGGTCTTCGTTTCCGGCGGGGCAAACCTGATTTCAAATCCGGATTTTGAAAGCGGATTGAACGGGTGGTTCCCGCAGGGGACTCACGACGATTCCTTCCTGGAGACCAGCGGCGGCTACGGAGGCAGCAGCAAATCTCTTCATCTCCGGGCGTCAGGTCGCGGTGACACCGGCGCCAACCGGATACGCGCCACTCTGACGTCCTCGCTCAACTCCGGGCAGACGGCGACGTTGCGGGCAAAAGTTCGGTGGCTCACGGGAAATCCGGAGATATTATTGCGACTACACGGCAACTGGCTGGAAGCGCCGGGAAAGATTATCACCGCCGGCAATCTCGGTACTCCCGGCGCACGCAACAGTCGGGCAGCCGGCAACTCTGGACCGGCGATTTCCAAGGTTACACACAGCCCTCTTCTGCCGGCGCCGAATCAGCCGGTCGTGGTCAAAGCGCAAGTCTCCGATCCCGACGCACTCGCTTCCCTGGTCCTCTCCTATCGAGTGGATCCTTCAACTAATCAGACAGCGGTAAGCATGGTAAACAACGGCGCCGGTTTCTACAGCGCCACAATCGCAGGACAACCGTCCGGCACCATGGTGGCATTTTTTCTGACGGCACGGGATAACTTTTCGCCTAGCGCCACAACGACCTTTCCCGACGACGCGCCGATCCGCGAATGCCTGATTCGCTTTGGCGAAACCCAACCCGCGGGCACGTTCGCCACTTATCGCATCTGGGTTACGCAAGCCACCCAGCAACGCTGGGCCACTCGCGAAAAGAACAGTAACAAACCGCTGGACGCGACATTTGTTTACGGCAATCAACGCGCCGTCTACAACATTGGCACACTCTATAGTGGCAGTCCCTGGCACACGCCCGGGTACAATTCGCCCATCGGCAACATGTGCGATTACGTCGCGATTTTTCCGGCCGACGATTTATTTCTCGGCACGACCGATTTCGTGCTCGCATCCGTTGGCAACCTGGGCAGCGACGATTCCGCACAACGCGAGCAAGCGGCCTTCTGGATGCTCGGACAACTGGGCTTGCAAAATAATTATCGCCGTTACCTCCGGCTCTTTGTGAACGGGCAACAACGCGGCGCCATTTTTGAAGACTCGCAGCAGCCGAGCGCCGAAGTGGTGGATGAATGGTTTGCGGACGACAACCACGGCGACTTGCATAAGATCGAAGACTGGTTCGAATTCGACAGTACCGGCGATAACAAACTCTTTAACGTCGACGCGACCCTGCAAAACTTCACGACGACCGCGGGCGCCAAGAAACTTGCGCGCTACCGCTGGAATTGGCGCAAGCGAGCGGTGTCAGATTCGGCCAATGCGTACTCGAATCTCTTCGCCCTGGTTGATGCGGTGAACAATCCAAACAGCGCCGCCTATACCGCGCAGACTGAAGCAGTCATGGATGTGGAATCGTGGATGCGCGCGTTCTGCGTCGAACACATCGCCGGCAATTGGGATTCTTACGGTTACGGGCGTGGCAAGAACATGTATGCGTACAAACCGGACCACGCGAAATGGCAATTGCTGGCATGGGACATCGACTTTGTGCTCGGGTCCAGCAGCGATAACGCGACGACTGACATGTTCGCGAATGTTAACGATCCGACCATTGCGAGAATGTTGAACCATCCTCCTTTCCGCCGCGCTTATTTCCGCGCCATGGAAGACGCCGTCAACGGACCGTTGCTCAGCTCAAAGATAAATCCGATTCTGGACGCCAAATACTCCGCGCTCGTTGCGAATGGAGTTGCGGTGAATAATCCCGGCGCGATTAAGACTTTCGTACAGGATCGGCGCAATTTCATTATCACCAATCACCTCAACAAAGTTACCGCTAGTTTCGCCATCACCAGCAATAACGGAATCAACTTCAGCGTGAACAACAATCTGCTCGCGCTGGCCGGCACGGCGCCCATCGGGGTAAAAACGATCGAAGTCAACGGAATCGCTTACCCTCCCACCTGGACAGCGGTAACGAGCTGGACGGTGAATATTCCGCTGAACGGCGCAGTGAATTCGCTTTCGTTGCAAGGTTACGACTTGCGCGGCAACCCGATCAGCGGCGCCAGCGACACGATTGCGGTGACCTACACTGGCGCAGCCGCCCTGCCGCAGGATTATCTGGTCATCAACGAGATCATGTACAATCCGTTGGTCCCGGACGCCTCGTTCATCGAAATCCACAATACCTCGCCGAGCTTCAGCTTTGATCTGTCGAATTATCGTCTGAACGGGGCCGATTTCACTTTCAGCGAAGGAACCACCATCGCTCCAGGCGGATTCGCCGTGGTCGTGAAGGATGCCGCGATTTTCGCCGCGACTTACGGTAGTTCTCTGCCGATTGCAGGAGCGTTCAATGGACAATTGGATAATGGCGGTGAAACTCTGAGCCTCATCAAACCGGGCGCGACTCCGGTCCAGGAAGTGACGATTGACGAAGTACGTTACGACACCCAACTGCCCTGGCCAGTCGCCGCGAACGGAACAGGCCCTTCCCTGCAATTGATCGATCCCAGCCTGGACAACACACGCGTCGGGAACTGGGCTGCCGTGGTTGGAACGGTTGGCAATCCCCCGCCGCAGTGGACCTTTGTCAGCGTCACCGGCACGGCCTCCAGTTCGAGTGTGTATCTTTATCTCAATTCAGCGGGCGATGTGTACCTCGACGATCTGACCCTGGTGGCCGGCAGCGTGCCCAATGTCGGCCCGAATCTTATCCAAAACGGAAGCTTCGATTCCGATCTCACCGGCTGGACTGTCTCGGCAAACCACTCGCCAACGGTAGTTAGCAGCGCGGTCAAGCATTCGGGCACGGGAAGTTTGCAGCTGGTCGCAACCAGCGGCGGAACGACACGTGGTTCTGCTGTATGGCAGGACATCGCGCCCGCTCTGACGCAAGGCGACACCTACACCATCAGCTATTGGTATCTGCCCAGTGCCAACGGCAGCGGATTGACCATACGCCTTTCTGGCAATGGCATCGTCAGCGCGCACCCAATCGCTCCGCCCAGCGGTTCCACATCCACGCAATACTCCCCCGGCGCGGCAAACTCGGTCCACGCAAGCCTTTCGGCTTTCCCAGATCTCTGGATCAACGAGGTGCAACCGTACAACCTCAACGGATTTGCCGATCATTTGGGTGAGCGCGATCCCTGGATTGAGTTGCACAATACCGGCACAACGGCCATCAGCCTCAGCGGATATTATCTGGCCAACAACTACACCAATTTGACGCAGTGGGGGTTCCCGGCTCACGCGACGATCAACGCCGGACAATTCATGGTCATCTGGGCCGACGGCCAGCCTGGCCAAACCATCCCGAATGAACTGCACGCAAACTTCCGCCTCGATTCATCGACCGGCTCGGTCGCTTTGGTGTGGAGCCCCAACGGTCCGCCCCAGGTCCTGGACTACTTAAGCCTTGGTTACGTCGGACCGGATCGTTCTTACGGATCGTACCCAAACGGTCAATCGATCCACCGACAGATCTTTCACTACCCCACTCCTGCCGGTTCCAACAATCCCGCTTCCGCACCGGTAGCTGTGGTGATTAACGAATGGATGGCCAGCAACACGAGCACCCTACCGGATCCCGTCGACGGACAACACGACGATTGGTTCGA
>JBDTOW010000524.1:0-4230 GCA_039933075.1 Verrucomicrobiota bacterium
GGTCGATAACAGAGCGGATGTGGGCATCCGCGCTCCTATCCGAAGGTTCATGGAGTTTAGCTGATGCCCGACCTGCCCGAACGAGGAGCGAAGTCCGTTCCTGAGCGGTTGATGAGTTCCAGAATTTCTTTGTCGGGAGGCGTTTGCCGTCCCACGAACGAATCGGCTGCGAAATTCTCGCGCCTTTGACGTATTGATGGAAAACGTAGGAGCCGGTGCAGTAGCGCGTGCGCGAATACGCCATGAGGAAGGATCGTTCGAATGGAATCGGCACCCACATCAAGTCGGCCCCTTTGGTGATTGACCAGGTCCAGAGTGGATTTGGAAAGAGAGTTTCCGGCTGGAATACCGAGGCTTCGACCGGATGATTTGGATCACGCGTGCTGGTTTCCTTAACGACGTGATCAACGCCGTCGACCACAAAATGCCACGGGCTGCCGTGCCGATGAGTGTAGCGGGCGAAGTAAAGGATGCCCGGGCCTTCGACGTCGAGCGTGACGTTGAAGTCATCGGCGATTTGATAAAGGAAATGGCTGCCGTCAGCGCCCTCGTTGCCGCGGGTTCGATCGTAGGTGCTGCGCCTGTACGCGCGAGCGCCAATGCGCTGATACGGCCGGCATTCCCACTGGCGATAGGCGTCGAGGCCGACCTTTAGCAGTGGATCCATCGCGCCGCTGCTTCGAGTTTACCCAGGAACCGCTGGCCTACGGAGTGCGCCCGAGGCCGGGCGCACTCCGGGCCGGCCGCTTCGGTTCATGGTCCCTAAGCGCGCGCGAAAGCGGGTGGAGGCTCTCCAGAAATGAACGCTTTTCTGCGGCGGCACGACGGGTACACTGCTAAAAGTTAAATATCAGTATGCGACTCAGCACTCCTATGCGTTTTCTTTTCGTGGTTGTCGCGGTGATTTTTTCTGTTTTCTTCGGCTTTCACTTGTTGTTTGACCGGGCGCGGGAGTTCCGAGCGCAGGCTCAGGCTGGACGGCCGATTGTTCGAGCGATAGACGACTACCGAACGCAGACCGGCAGTTATCCGGCGTCGTTCGCTGCCCTCGCGCCGAAGCATGTGTCGACCGTCCCCGACCTCCCGGACGAGGCGAACCACAAGTTCCAAGGATGGGATTACCGAACGGTGACGAATGGTGTGGTTGTTTCCTACAGCTTGAGATATTACATGGGCAGAGGCGGAGTTGATTATGATCCACCGAAGTGGATAGGGAACGATGAGGGGCACAAAACCGTTATTCTTACGAATCAGTAGGACGGTGCGAGGCGCCTTCAGGCCGGCTGCGAATCTTGACAGTCCTGCCGGAATTACCTGTAATTGCCGCACTCAATCCAAAATATACTTTTGCAATGAATCACCAGATGCGCGTCTATGATGACGTTTTCGAGATGCTTCCCAACGAGGAGAACCCCTCGCCCATTGTCCGCATCAACCAGATGAATCCGTCTCCGGACTTTCAGCTCTTTGCGAAACTCGAGTGGATGAATCCTTTTGGTTCGGTAAAAGATCGCGCCGCGTGGGCGATGCTCCGGGAACTTGAGGAGAAACGACTGCTGGGCGGCGGACGCGGAATTGTCGAGCCGACGTCGGGCAATACCGGCATCAGTCTGGCGGCAATGGCGCGGGCGCGCGGGTATCACATGCGGGCGGTCGTGCCCAACAAAATCCCGCTGGAAAAGAAGTTGCTGCTGAAGATTGCCGGCGCCGAACTTGACGTGGTGAACGACGCGCTCTGCCCGGCGCCCGGATTGGGCGACGGCTCGATTAACATTGCCAAAACGCATGCCAAAGCTTCGAGCCATCGCTACGTCATGCCCAACCAGTACGAGAACGAACAGAATGTCCTGGCGCACTTCCGCACCACTGGACCGGAGATCTGGCGTCAAACGGAAGGACTGATTACGCACTTGTTTTGTTCGCTGGGCACCTGTGGCACGGTCATCGGAACGAGTAAATTTTTGCGCTCGAAAAATCCCAAAGTCAAAGTGATCGCGGTGCAACCGACCGAAGGCCATGATGTCCCCGGCCTGAGAAACCTGGGTCAGTTGGAAGTCTCGAAACTTTTTGATCGTTCGCTCATCGACGACATTCTGGAGATCGATTACAAGCTGGCTTACACCTGCGCACTGGAGTTGTGCCAGACGGAAGGTTTGCTGGCGGGTCCCAGTTCAGGATTGATTTACGAAGGCACACGAAGGATTATCGAACGCGACAAATCCGGCTTTGGGGTGATGATTTTTTGCGATAATATTTTCAAATACACGTCCAACATGGCGAAACACATTCCGAGCCTGGCGGCCGGAACCCAAGCCTGACATCCAAACTAGAAAGGAATCTTATGGCAAACTATGCTCACCCCGAAGTGCTGGTCTCGACCGATTGGGTAAAAGAGAATCTCGGCAAACCCGCCATCAAACTGGTCGAGATTGACGTTGATACCAAAGCCTACGACGCCGGCCACATTCCTGGCGCGGCCGGCTTCAACTGGCAAACGCAACTTCAAGATCAGGTCCGGCGCGACATCATCGGGAAAGAAGCCTTTGAAAAACTGGTGGGCGATGCGGGAATTGCCTCGAACGATACGGTGGTTCTCTACGGCGACAACAATAACTGGTTTGCCGCGTACGGATTCTGGCTATTCAAAATTTACGGGCATAAAGATGCGAAGCTGATGAATGGCGGGCGAGTGAAATGGCTGAACGAATCGGACAAGGCGCTGACCACCGAAAAATCCAATCCGACCCCGGTCCAATACAAAGCGAGTCAAGTTGATCTTCAGTTGCGCGCGATGCTGCCGCAAGTGATGGACGCATCCAAGGGCGGCAAGTCGAACCTGGTGGATGTGCGCAGCCCGGATGAATTCACTGGCAAAGTAATTGCCCCGCCAGGAATGAGCGAAACCGCCCAGCGCGGCGGCCATATCCCGGGCGCGAAAAGCATTCCGTGGAGCACTGCGGTCAATCCGGATGGAACATTCAAATCGCCGGACGATCTCCAATCCATTTATCTCCAGCAAAAAGGGGTCGATCGCAACCTGGACACCATCGCATATTGCCGGATCGGCGAACGTTCCAGCCACACCTGGTTCGTCCTGAAATATCTCCTCGGATTGAACAACGTGAAAAACTACGACGGGAGCTGGACGGAGTACGGAAACATCGTCGCCGCACCGATCGAGAGATAGCCAGGGCGAGGTGGATGATTTGGCATCTATAGAGATATCGCTCCTAACGGAGCTACGGCGTTTGTGTCCAACTTCGATATGCGGACGTGCTGCGGCTGGTGCTCCGCACACAGCCGCGCTCCTCACGGTCCATCACTTTGGAAGGCCGCTTTGGTGGCATTCGATCGTCCACACGCGGGACTTTGTTACACGACCAAATCCTGGCGGCGGGAAAGTCATGACATCCCGCCTGGCATCCATCTGTTTTGCATTGGCAATTTGGGGCTTGACGTTTTGCAACTCCTCGACGAACGGCGCGGAGAAAGAGGGGAATCCGCCCCCCTCGATCACTCCCGGTCCTCCAGCTCGCTTGGTTGCTCCGAGGCGCGACCCACCGGATCAACCGTTTCGCCGCGCGCCGATGTCGGCCTCCAGCCGCAGCATTGCCATCTCGCTGACAACAAATTTACACGTGGCGTTCGACGTAAAGCTGCTGCGAACGCACACGGCATGGGCGGGACCCGGCCTAAACCTCTTCGGTCCGCCTTTCACCGGAACTAAGACGCCATTCATCTGCGGTTATGAAGGCACCCCGCTTTGGACGAGTCCGCCTTTCTTTCCGTGGTCGGTCGGTCGTCCGCCTGAACAGGATTTGCGAACTGCGCCCGGTCGTTCGGACTTCAAGGCGATCAGCACAAGGGACGAGGCAACAACACTCGTTTACGACTTGGCCGCCAATGACGGCCTCTTGGTTCGCGTTCACGAGACTCCGCACCAAGCGCCGGCGGTTGGGGGAAATGCAATCGTAAGGACATTTGAGGTCGCGCCGTGTCGGGACGACCTTTGGCTGTTGGCACACGCGGAGATGGGCGTGTTCGAAATACTTCCTGGCCCACAGAACGCAATTATCATCAAGCGCGAAAACGATCTGCTCCTCGCGGTGGCTGCTGGCGAGAAGGGACTGGCGTGGAAACAGGTTGAAACGAACGTCTCCTACACGGTCGAAGTCGTCACGGAAGAAGGGACAGACAAGAGTAATCCGACCGTAACGGTCGCGGGTCTTG
>JBDTOW010000525.1:0-4228 GCA_039933075.1 Verrucomicrobiota bacterium
GTGGAGACTCGGCAGATGAAGTCGGCCCAGGCGCTGACCCGTGCCCTGGTGTTGGCTCGCCCTACCAAGTCCTTATTTCAACGGCTCGAGCAGGGATGGCTTTGCTGAATCCCACTTAGTCACAAGGATCCGGCTGATCCGATGCATCTCTCGCTCCGCCTCGTCCGTGACGTCACGATATCGCTTTTCAATTTCTCGAAGGCGTTCGAGCCGCTTGCGATAGCCTGCGAGTCGTTCGCTCGACCACTTTTTCCCTGGTGGCGCGTGCTTTCAAAAAATCGGGGACTAGGAGCGGCGACGCAGACCACCAACTGCGATCGAGAAACACCGACTCCTGAACGAAGAGCAGATCGTCGATGGCCTGAGGGTCTGAAGGGGAACTGAGGGTTTCCGCGCCTAGAATTTTTTCGAATTCCGCATCGGGAAGATCCGGGTTGCGGGTGAACTCGCGATAGGCGATCCGATTGACGCGAACCAGTAATTCGTTGAAGGGCATTTGACCGTCCGCGAGCCATTCGAATCCAAATGGCTTCAGCCGTTTTCCAACGAGGTGCGCTTCGCCGCCTTCGCTATGTTCCATGACAAAGCTGTAAGCTTCGAGAGAGGGAATGAACCCGGTGATCTTGAACTGTTGCGCCTTTCTCGCGGCCTCGCGAATGCCGGCCGGAGTCCCCCGCGTGGGACTGTCTTCCCAGTAAATGCTCGTCTTTGATTGTTGAACCAGCTCCGGATCAATGTGCGCGCTGTGCGGTGTGAAGAAGAGTGTCCATCGTGGATCGAATGGCTGCTTCGCGGCGGCGACGTCGAAGCCCGGCACTTTGCGGCCCGAGAAGTAATGGGGATAAACCACGATCTTGGCGTCGGGCTTGCGCTGCCAGACTTCCTCGGAAATCTGTTTGACGAACTTGAATTCCCGGTCGAAGAATCGCTCCTTGCAATCGGCGCAGAAACAAATGGCGTAATCGGACGATTCGATCATGAGACCGTCGGCGTTCGGATAAAACTCGAAGAACATTTCGCGCGCGTACTCGAGCAGGAACTGCTGCGACGCGTGCTTCGATGGACAGAGGTTGTGGCCCCAACTGTGCATCCCCCAGAATTGGGCCGTGCTGCCATTGCGCTGGATGGCCTTCAGCTCCGGATGTTCGATCGGGTACTGATTCACGCCATCATACGCGAACGGAGTGAAGGCGAGCAGCACCTTAATCTTTTTGGTGTGGGCGTAGTCGATCAATTCGCGGGCAAAATCTCTCTCCACATTCTTGTGTTCGCGATTGTAGTGCCAGGTGACGGGAAATTTTTTCGAGCGAAACGCCCCGCCCATCCAGAGCAGCAAGGTGTTTCCGCCATCTGCCTGCACGCAATCCACGGTTTGTTTCCTGGCGGTCAGCCCCATGGTTGGCATCCGCATGAAGGTGATGTAGTAACCGCGAAAACGAAAAGTTTCTTTCGCGCGAGTTTCAAGCGATTGACCAAACACGAGGCCGATCACCAGAGCAAACGTCGACATGCGAGCAATGAACTTCATGATAGCAGAATGAAACAACCGCAGGTCAATTCCAGTCAAGTCTGTCGGAGGGGGGCGTGGTGGCGGTTGGAGTACGGAGTCGAGCTCGCGCCGCGTCTGTTGCAGCTCGCCGAAATCACACATTCACCCCCTGGACTTTGCTTAACCAAATCCGAAATAGGAAGCGACCTGGCAATTCTCTCCCATCGAATGGCAAAAGTGGTGGAGCCGACAGGAATCGAACCTGCGACCTTCTCATTGCGAACGAGACGCTCTACCAACTGAGCTACGACCCCATCCAAATTACTTTCAGCAACTTGCGAACAAAATGTACCTTGGCTCATTTTGTCCTCCTAACCTGTATATTGACGGCGTGAAAACGCCGCACTATCAGAGAGTCGCTGACTACTTTATCGGTACTCAGCAACCAAGAAATATCATGCCGTTTTCAAAATCAGCGGCAAGACAAAATTGATTCCCATCAACACCACCGACAGGGAACTCGCCCGAAGATACGTCAAGGAGGAAGTCTCCAAATACAAGAAAACGGACCCAAATACCATCACCATGACGTTGGAAGCACTGTTGACGCTTTACGAGGAATCGATGCAAGGCCTGCCAGAACACACACAGGCAACGCGAAAATGGATTTTGAAAGCATTTAAGAGATCGTGGAAAGCACGGTCTGGAAATGCATGCGAGAACCGTCACCAAAGGACAAATCAAAATGTGGCTCAGCGAGCAGCGTGCCCGGTTGAAAAAATCCTCGTTCAACGAATACACCCGATAATCCTTTTCGGCGGCTGAAAGTTTGTCGCCGTGTCCGAGCCGGACGGATTCGTCATATTGATGGAAGCAGAAACTGAATGTAATCTCCGGAGCGCGACTGTGCCTGAAAAGCCAGCCGCAGCAGCTTTGCACCGACGAGCGCATCGGGAAGATTCAACACGAGTCACTAATCGACCATACTGCGTCTGGTCTTCGACACAGCCGACACAGCAGCGCTCCGGGAATTACGTCTTCGCGGAAACCTCCGCACCTTTTCCACAAATTCCTTCCCCTTGGGCATGGCGTAGCAGAGCATCGCGCAGCCATACCAACGGATCATCGCCGCGCCGATGCCGCTGGTGATGTGATCGTAGCCGGGCGCGATGTCGGCGCTGCTCCTAATGTCCGTCTGCTACCAGGACCCAGTCATTGAAACCGTCTGCACGGCGCGTTGATGGATAGGATAATGAACGGTCAGAAGCCTTCGCCTCTGACGACGCGATAATCGTGTAATTCCCACTCGTGGGATCATACCACTGCAGCCGAACCTTGCTGCCTCTCGCGATTTTCGTTGTATCAAGGATGACCGGGCGGCTCGATGGGAAGTAGACCAGCGCAGCGCGGGATGAATAACCGGAGGCTGCCTGATCATCACCGCTGCCCAGTCCGCTTTTGAGGAAAGTTCCAGCATCGGGCATCCAGGTGGGATCGCTCACGTAAGCATCCAGGATTATCCATGCATATTTAGCGTCCAATTGGGGCGCTTCGCCCAGGATGTTTAACCAGCCAGGTCCACCGTCAAAAAGTCCGGTCACCCCATGCGGCCACCACTTTTCGTGGCCGAAATTGATGCCAGTCCCGCCGCGGATGAATGTGGTGTAGTTCCGCTCGCGTAACTCCTGGTTCTGTTGATCCTTATAGTGTGGCGCGTTCACATATGGGGGTTCGATGTCAACCACCGGATAGGTTGCCGCGCCGGCCTGGTTATAAACCTTGTCGAACTGCTCAGCCGAGCCGCTTCCGTAATGATAGATCGTGTCAGCGCTTTGTTTGAACCACTTATATCCATCGGTGCCTTCGGCCGATATGAACTGGTCAAAGGAGGTTGAGCCATTGGCTGGCTCCGCGATTATCAGACGATGGCTGGACCCTTCAGCATCTCGAAGCCCATGGAAGATGGCATCCAGACCCAGAGCAGGTCCCTCGTTGTAGCGCCATTTAAAATCACCCATGACATGCCACACGATATTTGAGTAGCTGGCATAGCGGGTGGCGACGGCCTTTCCAAAGTTGTAGGCATTCGTGGTTCCGGCAGCGACCAGATCCGGCGCCGTTCCAGTATCTCCCCAGCTCATGAAAAACGAAAAGACAACGGTCATCTCGAGCCGGGTAGCCTCGCGCGTCACCCAGTCCATCGAAGACCAAGCCGGTCCAAGGGATGAAGCGTATGGTTTACCGATAAAAAAGCTCTGGCCGGCTTTGTTCCTGTATCGATCGCCAAAGCTGTCATTCATATGGACACCAAAGGGCGATACCGTGATGGCATTAAATCTCAGGGCCTTCAGACCTTCCAGAGCCTGCGTAATCTCGGCATCGGAACAGTTTTGCGACATCGCCCAGGACGACATGGTTTTCAAGAGATAGATCTTGCCGGTATGGTCGATAAAGCGTCGGTTGGCGGTGCTTACCGGATAGGCAAAACCGCCCGAGCCCCTGTTAAGTCCGGACTCCCGCTGGACTGTCCGTCCGCCGTTTTCAGTTTCTGCCGCCAATGCCCTCGTGGTCCCGATGAAAAGGTGAATCGCCAGCGCCGCAACAATTGGCAGTGCCAGGATACGCCCAACGGGGAATGCAGCACACCGACAGGCGTTCTTGCCGCGATCGGAGGCCGCCCACTCCTTGCCAGGAATTTGTCGTCTCATAGCCTGAAAGTAGAGAGATCCATACCCTTTT
>JBDTOW010000526.1:0-4218 GCA_039933075.1 Verrucomicrobiota bacterium
CGTTCGGCGGTCCTCAATCATCTTCACCAGCCAATCCGTCAGGAATCTTTCCTGGCTAATCTCCGTGAACTTCGCCTCAATCGTAACCTGCGACGGCGCGGTGTTGAGAACTTCGATCGCCGTTTCGACGATCTCGAGGTCTCCCAATGAAGCTCGCACCATCAAAATGCCTGTTCGATCATTAAAGAACAGTTGGTTTTGCGTCGGTTGAGTAAAATTAACGCCCGCGGCGGTAAAGTACTGCCGGACGACTTCCTGGATTTGTTGCGTCAATGTCGGCGTTGTGACATTTTGCAGCCCACCGCCGGTACCTCCGGCTCCAACGCCACCACCGGCGCCGCCGCCAATACCACCCCCGCCGCCGAAGCCGCCACCACCTCCGCCTCGACCACCACCGCCGGCACCGCCGGCGCCAAGGGCACCACCGCCTGCCGGAACCACTCTCGGAACGATGGCTCCAGAAATTGTCAGGCCGCCACCACCCTGGCCGCCACCGCCACCACCCTGGCCGCCACCGCCACCACCACCACGGCCGCCGCCGCCGCCACCCTGGCCGCCGCCACCCTGGCCGCCGCCACTTCCGACCGCAAAATCACCAAAGGTCACCCCGACCACCCCTTCAAGCCCTTGCACGAACGTGTTCGGATCGACCCGGAAAGTACGCGTGAATAATTGCACAGCTTCCGGATTTCTTCGGGAGAACACGACCGCATAGTCCTCGATGGAATATTTGATCTGCTGATCGGTGGATTTAATAATTGCATCAATGAGATTTCCCAGCGTGATGTCGGTCATCGCGCCGATCCTGACGGTCGCCCCATTGACGTCGGGCACCTCCTGCGGAGCCGTCGGCACCGGCAAGCCCGTGTTGGGATCGATGGTCACCGCTCCTTGCGCAAGGGCTGCGTCCACGTGCGGGTTGATCAGAAAATTAATGCCTTTCTTGTCCGGATCTCGCTTAATCGATTCATCGCGCAAATATTTGATGATCTCGCTAAGCACCAGGCCATCGAACGGAGGCGTTTCCTGCAAGCGAATGCGATCGAGCTTGGATTTGATCATTTGCCGGCCTTTGCTGGTGTGAACCAGGTTCGTTGTCCCAAACGGATTGGCCTTTGGCAGAAGCTCGCGCAGCACGGGGCTGTTCCACGCCTTTTTGACTTCGACGAGCGCACTGCGGGAAACGTAGCCGCGCTTTCGGTCCTCATTGGCCTGCTTCATTTCCAACACCAGATTCATGTAGTAATAAGCGGTCTTGTTTGAGGGATCCGCTCGGTACGCCAGTTTGAGTTTTTCTTCCGCTTCGTCATATTTACCCATCTCGTAGAAGAAGCGTCCTTCCTGAATGAGTTGAGCGTTCTTTATTTTCTCCTGCTTGATTTCCCCTGCTTGAGCGAGAACCTCTTTGCTGGGCGCCATACCTTTCATGGATTCGAGCAGTTCGTCGTTCTTCGCTTTGAAAGCGGCGGCGACGGCATTCGGCGGGTCGATTTTGAGGACTCGCGTTACCTGCGCGTCGGCCTCTTCGTAATTGCCGCTCTTCTGGGCCTGGTCCGCCAACTCCATCCGCACCGCGACCAGTCCGGTTAGCGTTTGCCGGTTTTCATCTTCGACCACCTCGCCGACGTACTGCCCCAGCGAAAACGCCTCCTCATACAACTTCGACGCTTCGACGAACCGTCCCAGTCTCTCAGACTCCTGTGCGTCAGAGAGCTTCTGTCGCAAAAGTATTTTTGCTTCCTCGCGGCGAACGCCTTCCTCCTCGGCGAGTTTCGCGGGAGTTGGTTGCGCCTGCAACTGGGCGATCGCGGCAACTAAAAGAAGCATGGCGATCGTGATAGTGACTGCTTTTGTCATGGCTTTGGTTCAGTTGGGACGAATGACATTGAGATTTTAGCGTAAGGCATTGGTTATATTAAATCGAATGGTCGTTCGTGCGGTAGTTTGAATGGCCTCGACTGTAACTTCATTTTCTCTGATGGCAACGATTTTGTATTTCTTCTCACCAAACTCGATCAACTCCTTCTCGCGCCGGTCACGGAACACCTTGTTTGCCTCCAACGGATAGGTCAAATCAGCAGCGTAACCATAGATGCGGACGAAGGGTTTGCCTTTAGTTACCATAACGAGTTCCTTAGTGTCCTCCAGCTCCAACACCAGTTCAGTCGGATTGTCCGCTGGACCTCGCACGTCCTTGAGAGTAAACAAATCCGATTTGGCGTTCAGAGCGACCAACTTCGGAATATTTCCGCGTCTACCCCGGTTTGGTTCGGCCTCGTTCCTGACCGTAAACTGATAGCGAGGGGGATCACCCGTCCCGGCCACAGCATTGAACGTGATGGTCAAATTCAACGGACGGATCTTGGAAACCACCAGTGCGCCCGCGCCTTCTTTTTCGCTCGAATCAATTTTGATGAGCCGTCCGTCCGGCGCTCGTTTCCAAGTGACGGGGTTCAACAAGTTGTGGGGCCGGGCGAGGTCCAGATTCGTAAGCATTTCCACGCGTTTGAGGAGGATCTGATCGGATGACAGATCAACCGGTTTGGGCTTGCTCTTGCCTGGAACGGGCTGGAATTCCTTGGCGCTCTGCAGCATTTTCTGATTCTCGCTGATCTTCAACGGCAGGTACGCTGCGGCGCCCGCCAACCCCAGCAGGACGACGCTCAGTATGATTTTTTCGTAGTGGCTCTTTACGAACTCCCCGATTTTCTTGAGTAGCGCCATGAAACTTTCTGTCCGCTTCCTTAATTGGTGGCTGGGTCCGGCGCCGCAGGTGGGGAGGGCGGCCTCGCCGTTTTGGCTTTTTCGGTTTTCACGGCAGGCTGTTTTTCCAACTCGCGCAGCCGAACTGCCTCGATCGTCATCGTCACGCGGAGCGGTTTTTCTTCCAACAAAATAACCGGGCCGGTTTTCACCGGCGGACCAAACACCGGGGCAGGCGGTGTCTCTGGCTGCGGCGCGTATCGCATGCCGTAACGCATCCTCATGCGAGAGTCCATCGCGCCCCCGCCGCCGGATTCCGAACCGCCCTGTCCCGGGACGCCATAGCGTTGGTAAGGATTAAACGGACCCATCGGCATCACACCGGGCACGGCGCCCGGAGTTTCAGTGCTGGACACCGGAGTGGTGGTCTCCGCGTTGAGAGATTTGATGAGAAAGCAATGTGATGAACGCGCCAGTCCTTCAACCACCGCTCCAAATTCCGCGCTGAAAGAACGAAACGTAAATTCATAGGGCATGTGGATTTCCAAGGCGTTGGTTACCGCCTTTTTGTCGATGTAATCGCTTTGTCCAGTGTCTTCGCGAGCGATCGGGACCCGGCGAACATTTTCAATGGAATGAACTTTAGCCTTAAAAATAATCTCGCAGATGGTACTGATCTCAGCCAACTGCATCGCCAGCGGACGCAGATTGGCGGATTCAAACTGCACGGCCTCGCTTTGCGGTTTGAAGCTGAAGGCGTATTTGGGCGGCAACGACACGGCGGTTTCTTTCGCATCCCGCTCCAACTGTTCGATGGTCCGATCCAAAAGCAACCGAAAGTCATGGCTGTCTTTGACCGGCGGATAAGGAATTGGCGTGAAGAATTTTCGGACCTCGCTCAAAAGGGCCTCGATTTTTTGCTGGTCCTGTTTGCCCTCTTCAATTCCATCCTTGCCAGCGCTTCCCGAGGTGATGAGCTCCTGGCCTTTGGCCAGCTTTTGGCGGAGCTGTTCATCAATCTCCTTTTCCGACTGCATACTTGTATACAGATAGAAAAAGGCACCGCCCAGAAGTCCCAACGCAACGACCCCGCCCACGACCCAAAACAGATTTTTCTTCAACCAGGTCATGTCACATTTTGATCGGGCGTTTAAGCTTCAAGGTAACCTCAAACGTAAAGGTGTTCGTTGCATTGGCGTCATCGACCATCCTGCCGGTCAACTGAGTCGTTTCATTCGTGCCCGAGACGAAATAGTTGGTGCTGGCTTTGAGTTCGCGTTCGAGGGTAAAGGCAAGCTCGGTGTTGGCCGTTGGGGAAAAATTGTTCAGGTTAACGCCGCGGCAGGTCAAATTAATCTGATCAATTTGATTGGTGTTGGGAGCGGGCTTGGCTGGCTTGGTGGCATCTTCGCCGCCGCCTTCCGTAACTCCGGCCGAGGACTGCATGCCCGGCATCTTGAGGCCGTACCGCCTGGCCATGCGGATGACATCGACGTTCACTACGGGCGAGACGAG
>JBDTOW010000527.1:0-4217 GCA_039933075.1 Verrucomicrobiota bacterium
AGCGGCGCTTTCGAAGGTATTTTCACTTCCGGGGGAACGATTGCGGGTCCGTGGTCACCTCCCTGAAGCAGCCCTTCGCGGGTATCGAGCAGCAGTCCGCCTTTGGCTTTTTTGCTTTCAGAGCTGTGACACTTGTAGCAGCGTTCCACGAGAACCGGTCGGATCTGCTTTTCGAAGAATTCGAAATCCTCTGCGCCTGCCGTTGAGCAGCCAGACGACGCAATTATGCGCGCAAGACCTGCCATCAAGGCAAGCCCAAGTCGGGATCGATGAGTCGCTCGGCTCACAAACATCGCGTTAAACTACAACTATTATGCCGAGGCGGACGGAATGAGAAGAGTTTTGTGGTTTCCGAACGTGAGCATGTGGGAACAGCAACTCGTTTTCGAAGCAGCGAGTGCTGTGCGCGGGCAAAAGTCTGCGTGCGGCCGACTAGTGTGGTTATGTATCAATATCAAGAACCGACCCCATCACGAAAAACGTCGAGTGAAGAACATTCGCGGCTTCATCGGCTCGCGATTATGCCAGGGATTCCGCCGGCGGGCAAAACGAATTCCGGATTGTCGGTAGCTAACTTAAATACTTTCTGGAACGGCGGGGGTAGGGACGCCGCGCGGCGGCGTCCCCGCGCCGAGGAGGCGCGGAACTGACACTTCACCGAGCGTTGGATTCGTGGCTTTAGCCAGGGCGTGTTCCGCCGCTGAACGCGGCGTGGACGGCGCAGCGCGCCATCCCTACCTTTGCTTCCTCGCTCAAGGCAGACACGGTCTGAGCAGCAATCACGGAATGAGCACTGCGCGGTAAAATCGCTTGGGCGAGTTGGTCGACTGGATGTCGAACAATAGGAATGGGCTGCTGGTCAGAGTGAGGTTCGTCAGGGCAAGCCAATTGGTGGTCGGCGCCAACGACTCCGTATAATCAACACGGTAATTGAGCCCGACCGTCCCGTCGATCGTGATGCCGGCATACAAATGCAGATCCAACGTCGGCCCGCCGGCGATAGCCAAAATGGCTGGCGAGCTGGTCACGCTGCCGGCTGTCGCGCTGACGACTACAGTATAGGGGCCGGCTTGTTGGATGGTCACATTTGTCAGAGTCAGGGTCGCGTTGTTCTGGCCCAGAAGATTATTGCCGTTGAATTGCCACTGGTAGCTGAGCGGCGTTCGCGCCTCGGCGACAACGCTGAAGTTGACCGTCGCTCCCAACGCGACCGTTTGGGTGGCGACCGGCTGCGTGGTAATGGCCGGGATCGCCGGCGGCAGTATGACCTGGTCCGGATTGTTGAACAGAAAGGTGATCTGGTCGGCGGCCAACCCGCGATCGTAGATTTGAACTTCATCGAGCAACCCATTGAAATGATAGTCACCGCTGTCCGCGTCGCGTCCGCCGATGCGCACCACACTGTTGGTGAGGTTGTGCTGGGTCACGAAATCGCCGGCGAAATAACTTCCTGGATCGCCGGGGTGCTTCGCCTTGCCGTCGAGATACAACGTGAAGTGTGGCGTCGCAGTGGAACTGTAAGTGACGGCCACGTGATGCCAGGTGCCGTCGGTGGCGGAGAGACCGTCGGTATCGAAATTCGCCCCGAAAGAGCCCTGGCCTTCGCCATAGATGAAAAATCCCTTCGCGCCCTGCAAATTGAATTGCAAAGTTGGCGCCGCAAAGTGCGCAGCGTCACCGCGATAGGCTACGACTTGTTCGCCCTGGTGCGCGCTGTTGACCCAGGCGGATATCGTGAAATCGTTCCCGAAATCGAGCGTGGCGGGATTAGCCACCTCGATCGCGTCGCCAGCGCTGGCGACAACGAGGGCCTGGCCGCTTTCGCCGGTGTCGAAATCGGCCGTGCCCCCGCCGAATGTTGCGCCGTTGTGATTGCCAGTCTCGTCATTCAGACTGCCATCGAAACGGAAACGCGCCACCAGGGCAGCCGTCGCCGAGCCAGGTGCCACGGACAAAAACCCGACTACACTCAAGGTGAACAGGATCCATTTAAACACACGAATCTTCATTTTGATGAAACTCTTTTCCCGGTCTGAATTGGTTGCTGTTCGAAATTGCGGCCAGACCGCCATCGCATTTCGAAAACGAATTAATCTTTGGTTACGAAGCTCTTGAAAATCCAAGAGGTGAATCGCCATTCTCGCCAATCCCACAATGTGGAATGACTCAGTGGGGTGTCAAACCCATTCGCGATGTCTAACCGGGGGCAGTGGTGATCGGCCGGGACCTTCCCGTCGCTTCTGCGCGATCCGCCCAAAGGGCAATTGGTGGAGCGATCTCCGGCTCGTTTACGAACTTCGAGTTCATTCACAATTCGGAGGCCTGACGGGCTGTTAGGGGCGGGCCGGCTGGTTCGGCGGGATCTCACCCGTTACAACGAGCGCTGGCAGTTCCACCTTCCAGGCCGGGTCCATCGGCGCAGAACGGAAGCGTTTCGCCAATTCGATAAAACGATCGGTTTCGTCGGTGACGTAAGGCTGTATTTTTCCGAGACGACCGCGTTGCTCATTGAGAAGATGCAACCGGTCAAGGTGCTCTTTCACGTAGCGGGCACACGTCTCCGCCGAATCCACCAGTGCGATCTTTTTGCCCGCCAGGCGGCGGATGGTTTTTTTGAGCAGCGGATAATGGGTGCACCCCAGCACAAGCGTATCGATATTGTGCCGGAGCAAGGGGCCTAGATACTCGCGGAGGACTGCGGTAGTAACTTCATGGTCTGTCCAACCTTCCTCCACCAGCGGGACCAGCAGCGGACAGTTACGGACAAAGACCTGGGCTTGGTCATCGCGAGCGCAAATTGCCTGGTTGTAAGCTTCGCTGCGAATCGTGGCGCTGGTCCCGATGACACCGATGCGACGGTTACGAGTCCTCTGCAAGGCGGCCAGAGCGCCGGGAATGATTACCCCAAAGATCGGAATCGGGAACCTCTTTTCCAGCGTTGGAAGCGACCATGCGGAGGCGGTGTTGCACGCAACCACCACCGCTTTGACATTCTGTTGCACGAGAAACTGAGTGTCTTCGCAGGCGAACCGGATGACTGTGGCCGGCGACTTGGTTCCATAAGGCACGCGCGCCGTATCCCCCAAATAAACCAGGTCTTCGTGGGGCAGAACACGATGGATCTGTTTCACCACGGTCAATCCCCCAATCCCGGAGTCGAAGATCCCGATCGGCAAGCCAGAGTCCTGTTTCATTGCTCCACGGCTCGTTTGTAAGCGAGCAAACCCTCAGCGATAGCCTGAGCCGTTCGGGTTCGAAAGGCCGGATCGAAAACCTGTTTCGCCTCGGCCGGATCGGACATGAACCCGCATTCGATCAAGACCGCGGGCATGGTCACCGTTCGCAGCACCGCGAAGCGTGCGCGCTTCACGCCGCGATCTTCCAACGGCAATTTATTGATCAAAGTTTTCTGGATTCGGTAGGCGAGGAAGGCGTTTCGGGTGTCCTGGATATTTCCCGCCGTGAAGCGAGTATCGCCTGCTTCGCCGCGGTTGTTGGTTGAGCGGGCATTGGGCGGCGTCAGGCAGTAAGTCTCGACTCCCCTGGCTCCATTGCCCCCGCCCTCGGCGGAATTGTAATGGAGGCTGACAAAGAGGTCCGCCCGGTGGCGGTTGGCAATATCGGGGCGGTCGAGCTTTTCCACGAAGCGGTCCGTGTTCCGGGTTAGCAACACTTTGAAACCCGCCTTGCTTAGCAGCGAGCCCACTTCTTTAGCGAGGAGCAAGGTGCAGTATTTCTCCTGGGTGCGGCCGCCCTCGTTGCCGGGGTCTTTGCCGCCGTGGCCCGGATCCAGACAAATCGTTTTTATTTTCGCGCCGGACGCAATTTTAGGGGGATAAAAAACCGGGTGGACCATGGATTTCAGGTCGAGCGGCGAGATATAAAGGACTCCGTTGCGTTTTGCAATGGGAACGGACAACCAGACCGTGACGCGATTGAGCTCGGCTTTGCGCGAGTCAACGGTAAGCACGAGCCGGTTCAAGCGGTTGGTCAGGCAGACTTCCTTGCTCTGCGGTGCCCAGGCGATTCCAAAATGGTAAGTCCTCGACCAGTCTCCCAGGCGTACGTAGGTGTGGCCGAAGAGTTCGATACGTTCCAACCGATCCAGGGGGTTTTGCGCCGGCGCGATCATCTGGCTCAGCCACAGCAGAAGCAACGCGGACGCGACTTTCATGAATGGCGGCAATTTGCCCGTCGCCGCCGGCCTATTCAAGGCA
>JBDTOW010000528.1:0-4216 GCA_039933075.1 Verrucomicrobiota bacterium
GCATCCTCAACCGCGGCCGCTTATATGCAAACTTTTGAGCGTGCGGCAGTTTTCAAAGTCACGCGGCATTCCGCCGAACTCGAATGGCTCGAAAAGCGCAGGCCATTGAGCGAGGACGTTCGCCGGGACGTTCTCAAGGCGGAGGCGCTCGCAGGCATCTTCCTTCGCATACTGGACCAACACTACGAAACATTTATGAAAGACTCCCTCTACCAGATCGGGCAACTGCTGGCCCTAGCCGACAAGTTGCATTTTCACTACTGCAAATGGGTTCGCACGCCACAGAAGGATCGCGATAAGGGAAAGATTAGTGCGCCAACAGAATTGCTTGGCAACGCCCTCTTCAATGCGGCGTTGGACAGTCCTGTGCGTGCGCTTGCCCGCCTCGCCACACGAATTCAGCCCTACAAAGGCTGGGCCACGACGTATTGCGGTGAGAATGCCGGCACAGCTCGATGGCTTCTTGGGCGCATGTCGGACTGCGAGCAAAGCATTACCAAGAATCTGGAGCAGGTTCGGGCAATGAAACATTTGGACGACATCTCCAAAGCCCAACTCCTGCTCGGCTACCTGGCCGACGTGTCCGGTGACGAAGAACCCACAACCTCTGAAACCAACAACGAACAACAATCATGAACGCAAAAGAACAACAAACCATGCTCGAGTCCAAAGTGCCCCGCATCACCGGACTCCTCGTCATCGAAGTCCGCGACTCAAACCCCAACGGCGACCCCGACAATGCTGGCTTTCCGCGCCAGCGTCCGGATGACCGTGGTGAGATTTCGCCCGTGTCAATCAAACGCAAGATGCGTGATTTAGTTGAGCGGCAGGAGGACGAGGGCGAGAGCCTCGTTTGGACACACTTGAAAGAGCGATTGAACCTCGACCCCGACGCAAACGGTCGGTTTCAAATCCTTGAGAGCCGGGGACGGAAGCGGGAGGAAATCACAAAGCTGCTCGAAAAAGACTTTGCCAAGTTCAAGGCGACATATTGGGATGCGCGTCTCTTCGGGAATACGTTCCTTGAGAAGGATGGAAAGGACACCATCCGTGCTGGGGTAGCTCATTTCGGTGTTGGTGTTTCTGTAGCCCCCGTCCGGATTCGTTTCGAGACTTGGACGAACAAATCCGGCGTTGAAGAAGGCAAGGACCGTGGTCTCGCGCCCCAGGCACTGAAATTCGTCGAACACGGCATTTACATTATGCCGTTCTTCGTCAATCCAACGCAGGCGCGCAAAACCGGCTGTACCGGGGATGATGTGCGACTCATGCTTCATCTGCTCAAACATGCTTACCGCGACAATCCGTCAACCGGCCGCACGCAGGTCGAATTGATTCACGCGCACGCCGTCGAGCACCAAGACGTTCTCGGCTCGTTCTCCGATTTCGCGCTGCTGGACGCGCTCAAGCCAGTTCGGAAGGGGGACGATCTAGAAAAGCCGAGCACCTCTCGCGCGGAATACCACATTCCTACTTGGGAGGAAATCGAAGGCAAAGTTGTGCGCAAGCAGGCCGGAAAGCCTCTGACTTGGAAAGATGTCGGAGTTCACACTGATTACGTCCAATGACCGAACCGCTCGCCCATAGTGCCCACGACGGAGCGACTGAGCAGACGTATCCCGATCATGTCGGCAACGTCGTTTCGCAGGCCATGCTCTTCGGTCGCGAGGCCGCCACCCACTGCCCGAAGTGGCGCGACGGCTTTCTCGACGTGCTGGAGATGGCGGCGCACTACCACGACCTTGGAAAACTGGATGACGTTTTTCAAGATGTCCTTGCCCACAACCGCCGGACCAATCGCGGACTGTTGCACTGGGATGCGTCGTCCGCTCATCTACTGCGGCTGTGCCCGGAGGCGGCGGTGGCGGCCTATTCTCACCACAAGGGGCTTCCTTCGTTTCCACAGGAGAACGCCAAGCGCGCAAACGGTCTCGACCTGCGTTTGCGTGAGATTGAAAGCGAAGTCTCAGGCGAGCCGCTCTGGCAGCGAAGCCATACCCGGCTGGATAAGTATCTCGCCTGCCATCACGCAGTCTTCCCACGCCTCGAGAAGAAAGCTCGGGGGTTTGGACGAGACAAAGGCGGTTTGCGCCGCCGGCTACTGCTTTCCTGTCTTGTTGACGCTGACCATAGCGACACCGCGCGGCATTATCGGAACGAACGCGAAGTCCCCGCCCCGGACTTGCGTGCGGCGGAGCGATCGAAGCGGTTGGATGAATATGTGGCGGGATTGTCGGCGAAGAATCCACCAACCAATGAGCGTGAACAGCAGCGGTTCAAGTTGCGGCAGGAGGTTTATCGCGCCTGCCGTGAGCGGGAAATCCGAGACGGCGAACGCATCCTCGCCTGCGACAGCCCGGTTGGGACGGGCAAGACGACCGCCGTGATGGCCCACTTGTTGCGCGTGGCGACAGAGCGGAAGCTGCGGCGCGTGTTCGTCGTGCTACCATTCACGAACATCATTGATCAGTCCGTGGACGTTTATCGGCGGGCGTTGCGGCTGGCCGGAGAATCCGAGACAGAAATGGAGAGTGTTGTTGCCGCGCATCATCATCGCGTGGACTTCTCCAGCTACGAGGCCCGCTGTCTGGCTGCGCGATGGGATTCCCCTATCGTCGTCACCACCGCTGTCCAGTTTTTTGAGACGCTGGCCGCTCATGACACGGCTTTTTTGCGGAAGTTTCATCAAGTTGCCGGCAGCGCGATCTTTGTGGACGAAGCACATGCCGCCGTTCCTCCCGCGCTCTGGCCGCAGATGCTGCGCTGGCTGCGTGAACTGTGCGAGGACTGGGGCTGCCAGCTTGTGCTGGCTTCGGGCACGTTGCCGCGTTTCTGGAGTCGTCCGGGTTTTATGCAGGAAACGGAACGCCGCGAGATTCCCGATCTCATTGAGGCGGATGTCAGAGAAGAAACGATGAAGTATGAGGACGAGCGCGTAACGATTCGCACCGAGCCGCAAGCCATGTCAGTTGAGCGGCTGGCTGATTTCGTTCACGAGAAGCCCGGCCCGCGATTGGTCATCTTCAACACAGTTCAATCGGCAGCGATGTTTGCACATTATCTCCGGGAGGATTTGAAGCTTGGCGCGAATGTCGAACACATCTCAACCGCACTGACGCCGCGTGATCGCGCATTCACGGTGGTGCGGGTGAAAGAAAATCTGGCTTCGAAACGTCCGGACTGGACGTTGGTGGCCACGAGTTGTGTCGAGGCTGGGGTGGACTTTTCCTTCCGCACCGCTTTTCGTGAAAGCTGGGGGCTGATGAACCTGCTGCAAATCGCCGGTCGCGCCAGCCGCTCGGGCGAATACGACAATGCTGAAGTCTGGGATTTTCGGCATGACGCGAACAACGGTTTATCTCTGCATCCACAAGCCAAGCTGTCGCGGCGCATTCTGGAGCAACGGTTCGCCGAGTGTTCCCGCCAGAATCGCCAGCCCGGTAGGGATGATTGCACGGATGCCCTTCAGCGCGAAGTCCAGCAGGACCACGGCGAGAAGGCGTTGCGCATGGAGGAGATTTTCCAGGCGGAGAAGGACGCCGATTATCCGCAGGTCGCGAAGTTGTGCCGGGTGATTGATGCGGCGACTCAAACGGTCGTTGTCGATGCGGGACTGATCGGCCGATTGGAGAATTCCGACCGCAGTCAGTGGCCAGATTGGCGCGAGATGATGCTGGGGAGCGTGCAGATTTGGGCGAGCCGGTTGGACCCGGCGAAGCTGCCTGTAAAGCCAATCGGGCACGATGGCGAGCTTTGGGCATGGATTGGGGCGTATGACAACTTCGTCGGCTACATGGCCGGCGTACTGTCGCTTTTGAAGGCTGGCCAGAAAGGTTTTGAGCCTCTGTGAACTCCAGCGAAAACCCCGGGTCGGAAATCCCAAATCCCGCAGAACGCGAAGCATTGCCCCTCTCGCTGCTCAACGACTTCCTTTACTGCCCGCGCCGGGCGGCGTTGAGCGCCTTGAAGACGATGGCCTTCCAGACGTGATTAAGTTAGAAACAAGCCATGAACACCAAAGAAATTCTCCTGGAGGTCGCTGAAAAACTGCCGCCGGACGCGACGCTAAGCGATGCCATTTACGAGCTGGAGTTCCGCCAGGCGGTGGAACAGGGCCTGGCCGAATTGGACCGCGGCGAAGGCATTCCCATTAAAGAGGTGAAAGCAAAAATCGCCGAATGGGCTGGAAAGTGATCATCGCGCCTTCGGCGCGGGC
>JBDTOW010000529.1:0-4208 GCA_039933075.1 Verrucomicrobiota bacterium
CGCGGCTGATAGCGAAGCACGGTTTCCTTGACATACCGGTTCACGTCCGCGAGCGGGGACAGCTCTCACCGCGCGAGCGGTCGCACAGTGACTTCTTTGAAATGAACATGCGCTTCGCCACCGTGGTTTTGGAGTCCGATGTACCCGAACTCGGGCCGGAGCCCGCGATCGGGTTCATACCACTCCTTTTTCTCCGGCACCGCGCTCCCTTCCCTGTAATCGGTGACCACCTGCCCGTCGATCTTCACGATGGTGCGCTTGTGATCTAGGATTATCAACATTGTGGACCACTCGCCCGCCTTCGGACTCGCAGTCGCCTTTGCTTTCGTCAGGCTATAGAGACAACCCGTGCGATGCCACTCGTTCTCGGTATTGTCGATCTGAATTTCGTGTCCTTTGTTAACTCCGTCCCAAGGCGTTTGCGGACGTTCGGGAATGCGAATGAAAACGCCGGAGTTATCGTCGGGGCGGCTCAATTTGAAGACCACGCGAATTTCACAGTTGCCGAGCTTTTCCTTGCTGTACCATAGCATACCCATCCCGCCGCAAGTGACCAACTCGCCGTTCTCGAGTTTGAGTTCTCCCGGTCCAACCATCTCCCAGCCTTGCGTGCCTTTGCCGTCAAAGAGGGCGCGCCATTGAGAACCTCCAGAACTGTTCGCGTTATCCTTCATGTGAGCACAGGAGATACCGGCGAGCCACGCTGTCGGGACCAACCAAAAAGTTTTCAAAAGTTTCATACCATCGTCCGCGGGCCAATTGCATGCCGAGCGTATTTTCTTGTGGCGATTTTGAAAGCTAAAATCGAATCGTTGACACAACCGTTTTGGACAGCGACACCTTTGGGAAAAGGTATCGCCGCATTCCGGCTTCGAAGAGGTAGTGCGCGTCACTCCGTGCGCGCCGCCGTTTACGCTGGGGCGAGCGATGGTTGCAGGCGTCGGCGGGCAAGGGACTGCCCGCCCTACCGTGGTCATTGGCGAGGTTATTGACGAATCACACTCCGGGTGAAGAGGAATGACAGCTTGAACCGCCCCGTTGCGCGAGATATTATTACCCCGGTACCATCAATCGAAATGTTGATCCAGCCTGAAATGATCGTCCGGCGTGAATTTGTTCGAAAAGTTGGCGTTGCCATTTCGGCAATGAGTATGCCATCCGTGCTCACCACCGTCGCCGCGCTGCCGGCCCAGTCCGATAAAAAACCTATGAATGCGAGTAGCGCTGCAAAGCTGCTTCCGACAGGTCTCGTTTACGACGCTGCTTATCAGAATCACCTGACCGGGCCAGGACACCCGGAACGGCCGGAACGTTGCCTCGCGGTGATCGACGCGCTGCGCGAATCCGGGTTGGAGAAGCGGCTGGCAAAAATCGAACCCCGCGCCGCGGCCGACGATGAGCTTCTCCTCTGTCACACACCCGACCATCTGCGAGTCGTAAAACGCGATGTCGAATCAGGGCTGAGTTCGCTGAGTTCGGGCGACACGGCGATCTGCCCGCGCTCGCTCGAAATCGCCCGGCTCGCCGCCGGCGGGGTCCTGAACGCCGTGGATGCCCTGATGCAGGAGAAAATCCGCAACGCGTTTTGTGTGGTCCGTCCTCCCGGTCATCACGCGACGCCGGATCGCGGCATGGGGTTTTGCCTGTTCAACAACCTGGCCATCGCCGCCCGCTACGCCCAGCGGAAGCACAAGGTCGGCAAGGTTTTGATCGCCGACTGGGATGTCCATCACGGCAACGGCACGCAGGACATCTTTTACCAGGACGGCTCCGTGTTGGTTTTCAACACGCACCAATCCCCATGGTATCCCGGAACTGGACGTGCTGATGAGACGGGCACGGGCAAAGGCAGCGGTTGTATTCTGAACTGTCCGTTCCCCGCCGGCTCTGGCCGTAAAGAAATCCTCGGGGCATTCAAAGACAAACTTCTTCCGGCGGCGAACAAGTTCAAGCCGGATCTGGTGATGATCTCCGCCGGGTTTGATTCGCGGCTGGGCGATCCGCTCGGCATGTTCCAGCTTACCGATGATGACTTTTCCGATCTCACCGCCTTTATGATGGAGATCGCAAAGCAGCACGCCCAAGGACGCCTGATATCCGTTTTGGAAGGCGGTTACAATCTAGCCGGCCTCGGAAGCGCCGCCGCCGCCCATGTGAAAACCCTCAGCGCTGGCTAGAGACCAACCCATCCATTCCGTTGCAGAGTCGTCTTGCGCGCTTGATTATCGACGGCTATTTTTTGCCGCTTGAAGAAATCTGTTCGCAATGAAATTCCTCGGAAGGCTGTTTATCGTTTGTCCGTTTATTTGCGTTGTCTGCTTCGACTGAAGCACAACGCAATTCGAACCGTTTCCAGCGAGGCACTGGCAAAGGCGGCCGGTGTTAAGTCCACTCAACTACGCAAAGACCTTACGTACTTCGGCCAGTTCGGCACTCGCGGTCTCGGTTACGAGGTGGAACAACTGGTCCAGATGATTTCCGACTTGCTCGGTACAAACAGTCTCCAGCCAGTGATCCTGGTTGGCGTTGGGAATCTCGGCCTCGCCCTGCTCAGCTATCGCGGCTTTGAACGGGAGGGCTTCGAAATCGTCGCCGCGTTCGATAATGATCCCCGGCGTCATCGCGACAAAAACGTTCCGCAGCCGATCTTTCCGGTGGAAAAGTTGCCCGAGATCGTCCACGCACGAAGAGTGAGAATGGCCATCCTCACGGTGCCGGCCTCGACTGCCCAGGAGGTTGCCAATACCCTTGTGCAGGCTGGTATCACCGGGATTCTGAACTTCGCTCCCATCGTCCTGCACGTGCCCGAAGAGGTCATGGTCAACAACGTGAACCTCGCCATTGAACTGGAGAATTTAAGTTATTTTATTCAAGACTAAGCCAACCAAACGCGATTTCTGTCTCTTCGCGAGGCTTTTAATTGAATGTTTTGAAAGCGCTTTTTTCTTGAGCAAACGGGCTGCCCAAGCTAATTCTTGAGCCCGACAAAAAAACAAATTCCGATCAGTAAACTCCGCTGCCGGTAAAATGTTTTGTCATTTTCAGCCGGCGCTTGGTTTCCCGATCATGGGGCGGATCCGCTGACGGAAGGAGTCGCTGGAAAATCAAAGCAAAATCAAAGCAATATGAAAAAGAAATCCCCTCATCATCATGGCTACCGCGACGTGGGTTGCCCTGTCTGCACGATCATCCCCTCGTATATGCTGCGCGAGTTGGCGGAACGTGGTTCTGACCAGATGCGCGAACGCGCTCTGAACACGCTGCAACACAGCGAGCGTCTGCGCGGCCACCGCGAAATGCTGGCCAGCCTGGGCGCGGTGTCGATCTCGCCTCCGGCCGGCGTGAAACGCCGCACCATCTACAATCTCGGCCACGGCACCAACCTTCCCGGCACGCTCGTGCGCGGCGAAGGCAGCGCGAAAAGCAAGGACAAACAAGTCAACGAAGCCTACGATTTCTCCGGCGTGACCTATGATTTTTATCGCACGGTTTATGGACGGAATTCCATCGATGACAAAGGAATGAGACTTGACTCCTCGGTTCATTATTCGACTGCCTACGACAACGCCTTTTGGAACGGCATGCAAATGGTTTACGGCGACGGCGACGGAACGATCTTCGATCGTTTCACGAAGTGCCTCGACGTAATCGGTCATGAGCTGACGCACGGTGTGACGCAGTGGGAAGCCGCCCTTGAGTATCAGGACCAGCCGGGCGCGTTAAACGAGTCTTTCTCCGACGTGTTTGGCGTGCTCGTCAAGCAGTGGAAACTCAAACAAACCGCGGACAAAGCTGACTGGCTGATCGGCGCCGGCCTGCTGGCGAAGGGAATCCACGGCGTGGCCTTGCGTTCGATGAAAGCGCCAGGCACCGCCTACGACGATCCGAACCTCGGCAAGGATCCGCAGCCGGCCCACATGAAAAATCTCTATAAAGGCGGTCAGGACAACGGCGGCGTTCACATTAATTCCGGCATCCCGAACCACGCCTTCTACCTCGTGGCGACTGCTCTCGGCGGAAACGCGTGGGACAGGGCCGGAAAAATTTGGTATGACACGCTCTGCAATCGCCTGCGTCCGAACTCGAACTTCAAGGCCGCGGCGAACGCGACCCTGGTCTCGGCCAGCGACCTCTTCGGAGCCACCAGCAAGGAGCGCGGCGCGGTGAAGGCGGCCTGGCAGCAGGTCGGCGTGCTCTGAGCAACAAGG
>JBDTOW010000530.1:0-4198 GCA_039933075.1 Verrucomicrobiota bacterium
AGCCAAAGCGGTGACTTCGCCGACTCCGTCACCGCAGTCCAAAACCTGGCGGCAGCGCGAACGGTTCATGACCACTTAGCCTCCCAGTACGCGCAACAGGTAACGAATCTCTTCATCAATCTCAGCCGGATCATCAACCGTGTGCGCGATCTCCGCGCGCAGCAGGGTACGGTATCGCCGCCGCATTCGATGGACCAGCGATTTGACCGTGTTCTCTGGCAGTCCCAAATTGCCAGCAGCCTCCGCGTAGCCGGGAGCGCTCTCCGCCGCGGAGTTGAAGCGTCGGAGTTCGCGGAATAAGTCCGCCTTTCCTTCCGCGGCGTACTCTGTCTCCAGACGCATCCATGCCTGCTCAAGCACGGTCGTGGCCCAGCGGCGCTCGAACAGCTTGTCGGGTGAGATTTCATCGGCAGGTTCGAGAGCGTAACGCGCTTCGCCGTCCAGCGCGTCCAGCGAAATGAGCGGCTGACCTGCCCCGCGTTTGCGCGAGCTCGCCCGGTCGTGCTCATCCGCCAGGAAGTTTTTCAGCGACGTGAGGAGAAACGAGCGAAAGCGCCCCCGCTGCGGCGAGGCGAGCGACAGAAGATCCCGTTCCAACAGCCGGGCAAAAAACGATTGAGTCAAATCCTGCGCATCCTCCGGGCTGGAGCCGCGTCGCCGAACATACGCGTAGAGCGGGTACCAGTAAACGCGGCAGAGCTTCTCCAGGGCCGCGGCGGTGTGCGGGGAATCCTTTTGCCCGGCCGCCAGCACGATACTCCAGTGGGTCGTCGCGAAAACGCCGCGGCTGGCGCTGTCAGAAACCGGGCCTGCCTGTGGATTCGAATCGGGCACGACCGCAGCTTAACACGGACTCAGCGGAAAACGATACTGGTGTTGATCGATCAGTTTGGGGAATGGTGTCGAGAAGCTCAGAATCGAATTCTCTGAGGATTTCGTGAAACAGACGGGAGATTCAGGTGAAGGTCTACGCGCGCCGCCACGTTACGGCAATCGCAGGCGATAGAAGCTGCTTTGTCCATTCTGCGTCACGTCGAAAATATTCTGCCCGTTTGCAACGTTGCCGGCTCCCACCGTTTGCCGCCAGTCAGGCGCCTGGAGAGAGGCAGTGGATTCGACCACCGCGCTCGCCACCGACACTGGCCACGCCAGCCGAAAACCATTCGCTGCGAAGTTAATCGAAAGGCGCGGCAACGCATTCGCGCTTCGATTCCAGATGGCAAAGTGCGATGAACCTTTTCCTCCTGCGGAACTGAATTCGCCCACCGCATACACGTTGTTTGCTTGCACGGCGATGTCATAGACGAGGGCGTTCAGACCACTACCCAACCCATGCCAGGCGGTGCCATCCCACCAAGCGATACCCTCCGCCGGTTGGCCATCCACGAAACTGAACCGGCCGCCGACGTAGACATTTGTGCCGTCCGGCACAATGGTTTGCAGCCAGACGGCGCCGGAGACGGCGCCCCCCGTCGTGAACACGCCGGGCATCGTGGACCACGCGGCGCCATCCCAGCGGTAAATTGAATTCGTCCCGCGGTTATCGATCGTCCCGACAAGCAGCGAGTTGCCATACAGCGAGAGGGCGAGTGTGTTCGCAAAACCCGGAGTGATCGGGAATCCTCCAGCCAGACCGGCCCATTGGGCGCCGTCCCATTTCGCGATGTTCAGCGCGGCGTTGGTGCCGACTTTCTGGAAATATCCCGCTGCGTAAACGACCTCGCCCGTCGCCACCAAACCAAAGATGAGGGGTTCGGGCGTGAGCGTATTGACAAAATTGGTGCCGAGTGGTTGCCAGGTCGAGCCGTTCCAGCGACCCACCAATGTTTGGAATCCTTTCAGAACGGCGTAAAGGTTAGTGCCGGACACGGCCACCGGGCCAGTCGTCCCAAAGCCCAGTGTGGTCCAGGTGGAACCATCCCAGCGTCGCACGGGCGAGCCGCCGGCGTACAGATTCGGGTCGATGCTGGCCGCGTAGTAGATCGACCCGAACAGAGAAGGCAAACCGCTCCCGATCTGCTCCCAGCCATTTCCCGTCCAGTGAGCCGCGCCGGCGACAGAGGTCATGCCAGCCTGCGTGAAACCGCCAAGGACGTATTGGTTCGTCCCGACCAGGGCCACCGCGTGAGCGCTGTTGTCGAATCCCAAGCCGTTGGTGGGGCCGGGATTTTTCCATTGCGCACCGTCCCAACGCGCGATGTTAGGGATTACCGTCCCGCCCGCCGTTTGAAATGTGCCTCCGCCAAAAACGTCGCCGCCGAACTCCTCGATCGCGCTGACCTGCGGTCCAAAGCCGGCCCCGAACAGACCGGCGCCGAAGCGCACCCAACCCGTGGAGTTGAGCAAGCCGATGTTCACGGCATTGGTGCCGCCGATCGAACCGAACCGACCGCCGACGTAAAGCCTGTCCGCGAACCCGCGGAGTCCGTAAATCGTGGCGCCGGGCACGCCTACTGTCTGCCATTGCGCGGTCACACCATCGTCGAACCAATAGGCCAGGTTCGGAGAATTCAAACCGCCCGCCTGTGTGAACGTGCCGCCAACGTAAAGATTAATCCCGCGGGCGCCCAAAGCATAAACCTGTGCGGTGGCGTTGAGGCCTGAACCGAGCGGCGACCAGTTGATTCCGTTAAAACGCGCTATCCCGTTAGCCGTCAAACTACCGGCCTGACTAAAACTGCCTCCCGCATAAACATAATTCCCCAGGGTGTAGAGCGCATACACCGTCCCGCTAACACCTGTCCCAACCGTGTTCCAACTCGAGCCGTTCCAGCGCGCGATGTAATTCGCCGGCGAACCGTTCGCCTGCTTGAACGAACCGCCCGCATAGATTTCGCCGTTCAATTCAGCCAACGCGTTCACGCCATCAAACAATCCGCCGGGAAGTTGTCCAATGCCGGACCATTGGCTTCCGTCCCAGCGCGCAATGTTTGTGGCAGCAACGTTGCCGGCGCGAGTGAAGCTACCACCGACGATCAGGTCGGGTCCGCTTACGAGCAACGCGCTTGAAGAACCTCTCACGCCTCCCCCCACTGGCGACCACTTGGTTCCGTCCCAGCGAGCGATGCCTGACGCGCCAACACTCCCGATGACCTGAAACCGGCCTCCGGCGTAAAGGCTCCCGCCGTAAGTCGTCAAAGCGTCAATGCGGTTGTCCGCTCCATTGAAATAAAACCGGTCATCCCAGTTGTCATCGCCCGGTACCGCAAGTACGTCGCGTGGAAGGGCAATAGTGAGAAAAGCGATCAGATGGATCAGTGCCAAAAGCCAGCAGCGCTTCAAGCTCATATGGCTAAGGTTTGCGCCCCAAACCAAACTGGTCGCCCGCGCGGATTGGTTGGCCGCCTTTGAAATCAATCTCCAGCATTTTTTCGCTCTGCACCTCGCGTCCATTTTCATCCTTTAACCGGGCGACGATCTTGCGGGACGCGACCTCGATCACGTCTCCGGTCGAGGGATACGCGTATCGGCCATCGAGGCTGAAGGTCACCCAGCCTGGCTCGTCGCGCAGCTCGACGTTCGCAAGCTGTTTGGGCGGCATCACCGTGTTATCGAAAATATGCACGCGGCGGTTGGCCGCGTCGGTCAGCCAGATCTCCTTTTCATCGGGCGTGAGACCGACGCCATGGCTCGGGCACCCGTGACGCTTCGTTGGGCCCTTCTTGAATCCGGCCACTTCGATCTGATGAAGCATCTTGCCGGTCTTGAGGTCGCCAATTTCGAATCCGAGCAAGTCATTTACATTCACAAAACAAACGGTTCCGCTCCCGTTGACGGTGAACGGGCGAATGAAGTTGCTGAACGGCCCTACCTCGCGAATCTCCGCGTGGGCCTGAGTGTCCACGATTCGGAGCAGAGGCGATTTCAAACCGGCCAAATAGGCTTTGCCATCGGCCCCGATTATGGTGTTGTGCGCGCCGGAGTTGGTCACGATTTTCTTGATCACGCCGCCTGTAAGCGCGTCAACGACGTGCCAGTGTTCCTTCTCCAGCGAAGGCAGGTAGATCACCTTGCCATCCGGTGTAATCGACATTCGATCACAGCCGCCTTGGTATGATTTTTCCCAGAGGATTTTGTCGCTCACGAGATCGAAGCAGATGAGCGTTTGAAGAGCGCTGACGTAGAGTCGTTTGGTGGTTGCGCTGGAGCAGACGCCTTTGACGTTGAGCGGTTGACCCTTTTCATCCAGTCCGGCCGA
>JBDTOW010000531.1:0-4196 GCA_039933075.1 Verrucomicrobiota bacterium
CCACCCGCTCTGCGCGGGCGGGGACAGCGCAGCGCGCTGTCCCTACCAGGTTTGGCGCATGTGCAATTTCGGTTTTCGGGTTCATTGGTCTGATTCCAATCGGTGGGTCCGTCGCTCCGGCGGACTGAGTCGAGCGTAGTTTCGCCACGGAAAAAGGCGAGCGTAAAATCGTCGCGAAGCTGAGACCATTTGGGGCATCCCAGCTTGCGCAATCATTCCGAGAACCCGTCACCATAAGCCCATGCCCCACCTGTCGCATTGTTTTCAAAACATCAAGCATTTAATTGTTGACAACTAAACAATCTAATCATAAACAGTATTCCTGTGATTACCCAGCGGCCTTCGCCAGGACCGCGTTATCCCGCGTTGCTGCAGCTCCTGCGCGCGTCGGAGGCGCTCTGGAACGCGAGCCGAGTCTTTTTCGCGCGCTGGGAACTCAGCCCCAGCCAGTTTAACGTCCTGAATTTGTTGAGCGATCAGCCAGCCGGCCTTTCCCAGGTCGAACTGAGCCGCCAGCTTATCATGCATCGCTCCAATGCGACCGGACTGGTTGACCGGCTGGAAGCCCGCGGCCTGGTGAAGCGGACGGAGAATGACGCGGACCGTCGCGCCTATGTCGTCGTCTTGACGCGGGAAGGACGGCGGTTGCTCGACCAGGTTCTCCCCCGCTACTATGATGCCGCCGAAAAGGTCTGGGGGAATCTGACGGCGACTCGGGCGAAGGATCTGGTGACCGAACTGGAACGACTCAGCGCGAATGCAAAGCGCACCGTAAAACGGATATCGGATTGACTCCTATGAATGCGCTGGATGTTGACATCAATGGCAAGCAAGAAATTTCTGTTAAAGATAAATGCCCGGAGTGCTAGGATGCCCAAAACGCTGGTACCTTTATGAAAACCTTCCTCCGTTTGCTGCTGCGTTTACTTTTTGACTTCCGTGTTTACAACGATTCGGTTCTGAAGACCCCGGGTCCAGTGCTGCTGATTCCCAACCATGTTTCGTGGTTCGACTGGTTGTTCCTCCTGGTTTCCGTGGACGATGACTGGCGATGCGTGACCTCGAGCACGACCGCGCAAAAAAGCTGGTTGCATCGCAAAGTGATGATCAACTCGCGCACTTTTCCGATCGATAACACTTCGCCGTACGCCGTGAAACACATGGCGGAATACTTGCAGAGCGGTCGGCGTCTGGCCCTTTTTTCCGAAGGCCGCATATCCCGCACCGGGTCGTTGATGAAGCTGTTTGATGGGACCGGTTTCTTGTTGTTCAAGACCCAGGCAAAGGTCATCACTTGCTATTTCCGCGGCGCGAACCGTTTGCCGCTCTGCCCTCACAAGGGCTGGAGGAAATGGTTCCCGCGCGTCTCGGCTCATTTCAGCGAGGTGCTCACTCCCCCAAAACTCGAACATATCAGCACCACTCGAGCGCGCACGCAACTTACCAATTGGCTGCGCGACCAATTGGTGAAGCAGCAGTTCGAGGTGGAGATGAAGTTCGGCGAATCGAATGTTCCCGCCGCCATTCTGGGTATGGCACGACAGCGGCCCCGGCAGATTGTCCTGCAAGACGCAACCACGCAGTCGTTAACCTATCGCCGCCTCCTGTTGGGCGCTGATCTGCTCTCGCAACAATGGTCGAGGCATCTCATTCCAAACGTCGAACGAGTCGGTGTCCTGCTGCCAAATGTAAACGCCGCGCCCGTCGTTATCCTGAGCCTGTGGGGTGCCGGCAAGGTGCCCGCCCTTCTCAACTTTTCGACTGGTCCGGCGACAATGCTGGCGTGCGCTAACCTGGCCGGATTGAAGGAAATCATCACGTCACGTGCCTTTCTCGAGCGCGCCCGGCTGAAGATCGAACCGCTGGTCGAGGCCGGTATCAAGTTCATTTACCTGGAGGACATTCGCCTCGGTATTGCAAGTGGCCAAAAGCTGCTGACGGCACTGCGACTTCGATTCAGTCTGAGTTCCGCGATTCGAAATTCACCAGCGGGATCGGACACCGCGGTCATTCTCTTCACCAGCGGTTCTGAGGGTGTGCCCAAAGGAGTCGAACTCACGCACACCAACCTGCTCGCCAACATTCGCCAAATGCTTGCGGTGATTGACCTGCTCGATAGCGATCGCTTCTTTAACGCGATGCCGCTGTTCCACAGTTTTGGTCTGACGGTCGGGGCGCTCCTGCCGCTGGTCCGCGGGCTTTACACCTTCCTCTATCCCTCACCGCTCCATTATCGCGTCGTGCCCACCGCGTTCTACAGCCTCGATTGCACGATCCTGTTCGGCACGAACACTTTTCTCAACGGTTACGCCCGGAAAGCGCATCCTTACGACTTTCGCAGCCTGCGTTACCTGATCGCGGGCGCCGAGAAGATCCAGGAGGCAACCGTCAACACCTGGTCCCGGCGTTTTGGCGTGCGGATCATTGAAGGATACGGCGCGACGGAATGCAGCCCGGTGATCAGTGCCAACACGCCGATGCAACCGCTCCATGGATCGGCCGGGCGCCTCCTGCCTGGAATGGAATACAGAGTTGAACCGATCGAAGGGGTTGCGGAAGGCGGACGGTTGCTGGTGCGTGGGCCCAATATCATGCGCGGCTATTTGAATCCTGACGCGAACGAAAAATTCAAGTCGCTCGGCGGTTGGTACGACACCGGCGACATCGTCAACGTGGATCCCGAAGGATTTGTGCACATCCTCGGGCGACTAAAGCGCTTCGCCAAAGTTAGCGGAGAGATGGTGAGTCTCGCGGCTGTCGAAGAGGCGCTGGCCGGCGCGTTTCCGCAGTACGGCCTGCGTTGTCAGGTGGCGGTGTTGAGCCGGCCGGATGAAGACAAAGGCGAAGTGCTGATCGCAGTAACCAATGAAGCGAAGTTGCAGCTCGACGAAATTCGCGCTGCCGTTAAAAGCAAAGGCTTGACGAACCTTTGCGTGCCCCGTGAAGTCAAAGTCGTCCGGGAGATTCCGAAACTCGGAACGGGAAAAGTGGATCATCGGGAATTGCAAAAGATGATTTAGTGAGCACGGACAATCAGCGAAAAGAGGCGGGCCATCGTCCCCGAAAACAACTAGAAACTTCTCTTTCAATGCCCGAAGAATTACAGATCCGCGTTCATGGCTCACCTGACCAGCCAACGCTGGTTTATTTGCCTGGCCTTCACGGCGACTGGACGCTCGTGAGCAGCTTTCGCGCGGCGCTGGCAGGGCGCGTCAGGTTTGTCGAGTTCACCTATCCTCGCAGTTTGACGTGGTCGCTCGACGAGTACGCCGCAGCAATTGAAGATGCTTTGCTTGCAAACGAGATCAAACAAGGCTGGGTCCTGGGTGAATCGTTTGGCTCGCAGGTTGCCTGGCCATTCGCCGCCAGAAATGCAACCTCGATCTCTAGCCCGCACGAACGGGCAGTCGTCAATCCAGCAGTGGCGCCGGGGAAAACTTTCGAGTGCGAGCCTGAAAGATTTCAAATCCAGGGCCTGATTCTGGCCGGCGGTTTTGTGCGTTACCCATCACGCTGGAGAGTGCTGCTGGCGCGCCGATTTTGTCGGGACGTTTCGCTGCCCCGGTTGACCCGCTACCTCTATTATTATGCGAGATACGCGAAGTTTCGCCATCGGCACGCACCGGAGACGCTGGAGAGAATTGCCGAATTCATTGCCCGCCGCACCGAGTTGGACCGGCAGGCAGCCGCACATCGACTCTCGCTGATTCAGCAGTATGACCCAAGGCCGATTGCTCGGCGGACAAGGCTGCCGGTCTATTCCTTGAACGGATTCTTCGATCCCATTGTGCCCTGGTGGCGGGTACGGCCATGGCTGCGCCGAAATTGTCCGGGTTATCAGTGCGGAAAAACCATTTTGCGCGCTGACCATAACGTGTTGGGAACCGCGCCCCAAATAGCCGCCGACCAAGTCGCGAGCTGGATCACGGCATAGAATCTCAATTTCAGGACTATAAATATTTCGCCCCGCTGGGGCTAAAAACACGGCATCCTCGCTGACCGTCCGCCTTAATTCAACGATTCGGCGGCGGATTGCGGGATCGAAATAGAGCACCTCATTTTCAAAAGAAGCCGTCAATTTCTCGCCCGAAAAAACTGCTCGGACATCTGCGCCTGGGCTGCCCTCGGTATGGAATAAGTGCCCGAAGATTGGCCTGGCACATCGACGAACGTCCCGGTGATGTCGGTCTTAAATT
>JBDTOW010000532.1:0-4193 GCA_039933075.1 Verrucomicrobiota bacterium
GTCGTCGCCACCGGAAATGGCGCTCGAGCTGTCCGGCGAACCGTTCTTGTGTGCATGCAGAAAAATGTTCCCTTCGATCCACGCGTCGGTGCCGTCGAGGTCGAGCATGTCGTCACTCGCGCCGACAAAAACGTTGTTATAGAACTGAATGATTGGCTGGTTGAGATCCCGATTGCCACCCGTGAAATCCATTATGTCGTTATAGCCGCTGGTGCTGCCAAAGAGGCATTCACGCACGATGCCCCGGCCTCCGGCCTTGATGCCACCCGTGCCGTGCAGGAGTTCAAACGGCGCCGTGCTTGTCGGGAAAATACAATTACTGATCAGGAACGAGCTGTTGTCCAGCGACACATATTGGTACGTGGTCGTGCCGAAGGTTGTGTGATCGAGATAAAGCGTGCCGCCCGCGACTTCGAAACAGGTGCTCCCGTTGCCTTCGAAAAAAGTGTACGTGATACGAGTCTCGGGTGAGCCGACGGAGCCGTTGATGGTTAAGCGGCCCCATGAAGCCGTGTCGCCCGGTGCGCGCGCGAATCGGATCGGTGCGTTCGTTGAACCTTCGGCGAGCAGGCGTCCGCCGTCGGCCACGGTGACGTTTGCTCCAGCGGCGAGATAGACAGTCGTGCCCGGCTCGATGGTGAGCGTCGCACCGCGGGCGACGGTGAGATTCGTCGTCACCTGATAAGGTCCGGTCGCAGCGGCCCACGTGGTGTCCGTGGTGATGACCCCGCCGATGTTCTGTACGCTGCCATCGTCATTCCAGATATCGATGTTAGTCTGCGCAAACGCGAAGCCGCTGGCGTCGATCGACTGCACCAACACGCGGTTGATGCCCGGTTTCAGCAACACGCCGCCGATGCTCCAACTGCCGTTCCACGCCGACCACACCGCCGTCCGGCCATTAACTAGAACTGAGCGGGTGTCGAGGACGTTTGCCAATCCGGTCAGCGCAACGGTTGGAATAGTCGTGTGCGGATAGCCGTTGAGCACGGGCAGATCGCTTGCGACGCTCAATGAAAGCGGCATTTGGGAAAGAACATAAGCGTCACGCTGCGCCGCGAAACTTTTCATGCTCGCGATGGTGAAATCTGGCACCAGCCCGGCGAGGGCCTGGTCGAGCAGCGGATTCAACTGCTCAGCGGAAAAGGTCGTATCAATGAGCTGTTTGAGACTCTGATAGTAAATCGGCGCGAAATCGGGCCATTTGACGAAACGGTTCATCGCCGGGCTAAATCCGCCGGTGGCGGGATTGATCTCGGCCATGCGAAAGAGGCTGGCTGTGACGCTCCCCGGAGTATCGCCTTGACCCATGATCGTGTCTAAATCGTAAGGCAACACTTTGAACCGCGAATCGATTATGCCACGATAAAGGTAGTAGTCATCACCGTCGCCATTCGAAAGGCAAGTCTCGTTGTTGTCTATCAGTGTACTGATGGCGAAGTACCGCATCCATTCCTTCACATCGAGGACTCGATTGACTTCGGTGGTGTAGTTGGTGTCAGGCGCATTGTTGAGGACGCGGGTGAGTTCAATCAAGTCCGTCCAATCGTCCGCGCTAGTGTTGCTGAACTTGAAATAATTTTCGCGATATGGGGATGGGTTCTCACCTTGATAACCCAGATTGGCACCCGGCGGCACGAGACGAATGCCGCGATAAATGTTGCCAGAACTGTCGTTCGGAAAATGGCGCGCCGCCAATTCGTTTTCCCAGGCCTCGAGATGCGCATAGTAACCGTAAGTAGGCGAGCCACTCGTTATCGCACCGGGCGCGCCCAAGTTCACATTGTTCACGCGGACTTGGACTGGCCGCGCCTCTGCTGCGGCAACTCCCGAGCGACGAAAAATTGCGCTTCCGGCAATCTGCGCATAAGTATACTGAGTGTTGAGGTTGATAGCGGCCGTCTTTTTCCAAAGCTCATCCTGGCGAAAATCCACTTTGTAACTCTGCGGAAGTCTACCCCTGCTGCCGTTGCCGCGATTTCGCACGCCGACCAGATAACGCAATTCTGTTCCCGTTCCGTCGAAGCTGATAAACGTCGAGTTAAAAGTTGCGTGACTGCGGGTTTGATCGGTGGTCGGAAAGGGAGCAGGCGGCGAATTGCCATTGATCTGCTTCAACTCCGCCTGGTCGGCGGCGGTCAGGATTAACCGATAGACGGGTTGATTGCCAGAGTAATTCGGCGAATCATCCACTTGATAAAGCGCGTTGACCTTCTGAGCAAAACTTCCGTCGCTTTGCCGTCCTGGCGCCGGCCAGGTCCTTCTATTACCGGTCACGTCGCGCGCTTCGATATAGAACTCGACAATCGAGTCGTTGGCTCGCTGTGGGAGCACAGCGCCATAAACGCCGTCACCAGCGACCCCGTCGCCATGCAGCCCGTCGTCAAACATCGGCGTTACCACATCAAGGGACACCCTATCCAGGCGATGGTGCGCTTCGGCAGTTACGCCGTCACTTTGCTCATCCAGAATCCGCGCGGTGATGGTGACAGGATCGGTCGACCTCGGGACGAGTGGAAAATGTTGAGCGTCGACAATGAGTGGTGCGATGTTGGTGCGTACAACTGAATTTGGCCGGCCCGGCGTTCCATTCATCACGGCGCTGGCGGACCAGTTTTGCCCGTATTTGTTGGGAAGCGCGAGGTTGATCAATTCCAGTGATTTGCCCAAACCATCGTGCTCGGCCCACCAGGTCCAGCCCGCGTGACCGAAGTCAACCTCATCACGCACGCGTACCGCCCAGTCGCCATCGTCAGCGTACCGCACGCTGTCCTGCCGCTGTCCCTGTGCGTCTGCCAATTCAATCGACTGGCCGCTATTGCTGAGAATGCCTTCCCAACCAGCCACATAATTTTTAATCGCCGGATACTTGTTCGTGAATGCAGCTTCGTTCGCGGCAACGACGAGGAATGCTCCGGGCGCGATCGTTACGTCTGGAAAGGTGAAGCGGACACCGGTGACGAATTGCCAGCCGGCCAAATTCACGTTCTTGGTCCCGGCATTAAATAGTTCGATGTACTCTTCCAGGCTGTTCTCGGAGATTGGATGGTACATGATTTCATTCATCAGCACGGGACCGCCCCAAATCGGCGCCCCCACTGACAGAGCCAGCCAAGCCATGGTAAAAATTTTCGCGTATTGCTTCATGATAAAATGCAAATGTTGTGTTGGAACTAAATCCTGAGAATCGGCTGGCGGAGCAAACTGTCGCGAAGGCAAGGCTCGCCGAAATCCCGTCGCGTCTTGTTTCCGATGAGTCTGGCGGAATTGAATCACTCGGACGAGGCCGGCGAACGAATTCCGCTGAGCGCTGTTTGCTCGACGAATGCCGGCACCCTTTCACTTACATCACGCGGAACCAAGCTCAAGTCCGACAATCTTTCGGCGACGCGGTCAGGATAACATCGAAGCAGCATCTCGTAAAGCGGGGTCCGCCACAACGCGTAACGGGAACTGGTGTCCATTCTTCCAACGATCTTCGGTTCCCAGTTCGGGCGGGCAAGACCGTGCTCTGCCAGAGCCTGCCGGAGGTGGAATACTTCGACTGCGAGTTGCTGCGGGTGCGGCGATTGTTCGCGGACCCGAGGAGTTTTCGCGCGGAATGCGGGGCCGCCGCATCGTCCTGGACGAAGTTCACCGTTTGGCGAACCCGTCGGAATTGTTGAAGATCGCGGCGAAGCACTTCCCGGACGTGCGGATCGTCGCGACCGGATCGTCCACCCTGGGCGCTGCGCGCAAGCTCCGCGATACGCTGGCGGGCCGGAAGGCGGAATTGTGGCTCACGCCGATGACGCTTGCGGACTTGAAGGATTTCCAGCAAACGGACCTGCCCCCACGATTGCTGCACGGGGGAGTGCCACTCAACTTTCTCTCGCCAGAGTTGCCAGAGCGCGAGTTCCAGGAGTGGATGGACGCCTACTGGGCGAAGGACATCCAGGAACTGTTTCGGCTCGAACGGCGCACGCCTTCCAAACGTTTCTAGAGTTGTTGCTGGCTCAGAGCGGCGGGATGTTCGAGGCGAAGAAGTTTGCCACGCCGTGCGAAGTGAGCTGGGGTACGATCCAGAATGTGGTCGGCGGATCATTTCACGCCAGAAAACCTGCAGGCGTTCGCCAGCCAATCCCCACGGGCTGAAATGATCGTGGTCGCGCAGGACGTGGCGCGCGCCCACCGCCGCAGTTGGGGCGGCGCGG
>JBDTOW010000533.1:0-4193 GCA_039933075.1 Verrucomicrobiota bacterium
AAAGAAGTAGCTTTCACCACGCAGTATATTGTCTTCTACCTGCATATTGGTAATGATACCCTGCAGGAAGCTGATGCGCAGCGATGCAGCAGGTACGCCCATACCCAGGTGTGCAAGCAATGCACTTACGCCCAGTGACCGCATAAAGGTTGTCTTGCCCGACATATTAGCACCGGTGAGCAACAGGAAATTCCTGCTGGCGAAGTTCCTCATTGGCGAGCAGATCCGAAAGTGTCACGCCTAGAAATTGGTGAGCGAGTTGATGTTTTGAAAATAGCCGAGCCAAAACGAGATGATCTGATAAGCGACAACCCCCACGATCACTATGTAAACCAGCCACGGAGTCCAGCGCGCGACGAGCTTGAGCTTGCGGGAACCCTCCTCTTGATAATATCGATGGAGCCGAAGCAGCGAATCGTCCAGTTTTCCACTGATTTCGCCGGTGTGATAGAGGTTCGCGAAAAGCTCTGGAAAGTAGCGGCTTTCGCGCAAAACTTCCGCCGGTGTTCGCCCTCCTTCGACTTGAGGTTTCCAGGCCAGCACGGTCCGGTGAAGCGCTGGCGAACCACTGGCCGCGGCCGCCAACTCCCACGCTTCGATGATGGAAACGCCCGCATTGATCAAGGCTTCCAGCGCGGCGGCCAATCGGGCCAGGGCCAGGCTCCGTCGGGCGGAGCCCAGAATTGGAATCGGGCGTAAGATGATTTCAATCCTGGAACGCCAGAATTCTCCGTGACGCCCCTGACACGCGAAGACCAACAGGAACGCAACGGTGTAAAACGGGAGAAAGAAGCAGATTTTTTGGAGTGCGAAAGGAAAGAATTCACCGCGCAACACCAACCGTTGCAGAGTGCCGATCGGCGAGAGCAGGAACGCAAGGTGAAAAAGCAAAAGCGGGTAAGCCAGATCCGAGAGCATATTGCGCGCGAGTTGGGCGCGCTCGCGGTAATGTTCAGCCAGCAGCTTGAAACAAGCATCCAGTCGTCCGCTCTGCTCGCCTGCCTCGAGGAGCGCGACATCGAACGATGGAACCCAGCCGGTGGTTGCTTTCAGCGCCTCGGAGAAAGTGCAGCCCTGATCCAGGAGTGCCGTCAGGCGGCCAAGCGGCTCACGGAAGGAGCGTGAAGCGGGGGATTGTTGAAGCGTGTCGAGCGATTGGCGCAGCGTAACGCCTGCCGCCGTTAACGCACCGAGTTGGTAATAAAGCTCAGCGCGGTGGCTAAGCTGGGTCGGCGTGACAATAAATGCCATGGCGCATCCACGCCGGGCAGGGGGGATTAATCGGTGACACGATCAAGGCTTCCCTTCAGATCTCTCTTGCTGCGCAGTCCGACAATCTGATCCGCCACCTCGCCGTTTTTGAAGATCAGCATCGTGGGAATCGCGCGGATACCATACTGACTGGCCAGACTTTGGTGGTCGTCGATGTTGACTTTGCCGATTTTCACCCGGCCATCATATTCACTGGCGAGTTCATCAATCATTGGCGCCAGCATCTTGCAAGGTCCGCACCACTCGGCCCAAAAATCGACCAGCACGGGGGTGGACGAGTTGAGAACTTCAGTGCCGAAGTTGGCTTCATTTAAATTCACAATATTTGGAGCGGCCATAAATGGGTTCCCGATGAATCAGCCTTTTGGAAGGAAATGTCTTGTCGTCTTAGGAAGTCAATTGCGAGTCTAGTTCATGGACAAGATGATTACCCAGATTGCCGATGCCAGTCCGAACACCGCGGCAGCAATAGCGAGCCCATTATCCAACCCGCTCACTGAAGTGGCGATGATCGGACGGTAAGCGGAAACCGTCGGTGCGGCGGGCGCCGAGGATACGGCGCGCTGAACAGCGGTCGGAGCCTTCGCGGCCTGAGCTGGCGCAGATGCCATCGGCGTTGCGGTCGTGGTCGTGGTTGTAATTGCCACCGGTGCGGCAGTCGCAGCGGCGGGAGCACTGACTCCACCAGACGCCGGGGTGGGCAGACGGACAGTCGGAGCCGCGGTGGGTTTGGGCGGCAGGTTGATGCGAACCGTCTCTTTCTTGGGCTGCACTTTTGCCGCTTCTCCTGGCTTTGGCGGTACCGCCCCTCCGGGCATGTTAGGTATGTTCTCGGCCATAAAATCTTTTTGTGGTTTCAAACTAGAGTTGAGCGCGGGTGGTGTCAAACTCTTATTCGACGAGCAGAACTCTTATTCAAAAAGCAGGAAAGCCGGCCGGTGCAAAACACCGAAACCGGCTTTGGAAAAGACTTAATCGGTTGGAATCAGTAGCGGTCGACCAGCTTGAGACAAATACCCCCGCAGGTCATTTGCTGGTCAAGTCCCGTGATCAGATCCGCAATTGGTTTTGGCAGGTGGTCTCTGGAATAATTTTGTTTTTCCAAGCGCCCATGACACGGGCCGCTCTTCCTTATCTCGGTAGGTGATGGGGATGATCATGTTATCCGTATCCACGGCGAACTTCAGGAACTGGACGGGAATATTCTTTTTTGGTTGTGCATTCATATGATTTTTCTGTGGCTAAGTTCCATTGACATTTCCTCGGTGAAACAGACGGTCGCTGGCGATAAACCAGGAAGCGAATCGAAGTGACATGACTTCGCGCCTGGGAGAACTCCGTCCACTGACGGGAGGGATGCAACGGGAGGGTTGGAATTGAACCAAATCGCGGGACTATAGGGCGCAAACTGCGATTTGGCTTTGAGCTTCATGGCCGCTTTAGCAGCGCCTATGCCACCAATGAAAGAGAGGGTTCGGATGCGCTGAAAAACAAAGTGTGTCCGCTCCCTGGGGGACTGTGTCCACAAACTGGATCAAGCTTGCTTGGCGACGCGGAGGGTTTTCAATGGCAGGCGGATGCGCTGGGGTCAACGGGCAGACAGGATGACCACATTACTTTCGCCCGCCGCCGACCGCTGGGTTTGTAAGGCAACGGCACGGCGCTGCGATCGGTTCAACTTCGAGGAACTATCTGCGCAACCTTCCCGCTCATGCGCGCGCCCAGGCTGAGAATCTCGGGGAAGAGTTTGAGGATCGGCAGGCTGATCTTTCCTGCCGCCGGGCGCATGATAAGTTGAGCCAGCCCGGCGGCAACCCGGATTCGCCCGGCGAAGCCCTTCCGCCACGCTGCCACGTACTCACGGCTGATTTCTGTGATCGCATTCCCTGACAGGACCTCACGACGTCGAGGGATCAAGAGGTCGCACAGAACCCAGGCGGACTGCATCGCCATGCTGATCCCTTCGGCGATGACGGGGTGAGCTTCACCGGCGGCATTGCCAATGGCAAAAATTCCCCCGCCAGCGCGAAATCGAATTCCCGGTTGGATCGGCCCGGCCGAAAGCCACGCGCCATCCAGCCTCGCCTGCGCGAGAGCCTGGTTCACTCCCCGACACTCTGTCCGGATGTGGGCCAGCACTCCCTCGGTAGCCCGAGCTCCGGGCAGGCGCTCGCGAATGCGCTGCAATTGATCTCGCTTGATGCAACAGGAAAGACTCACGCGGTCATGATCGGTATGAACCATCCCGCCATAACCACCGGGAAAGGCTAACAGCGGCATAAGGCCCGGGGCTAAATCGCACTCGTGAAAATGCGCCTTGAAACCCAGCAGGTCTGATCGGCGTGTTGCCTGGCGTTTCCTTTGAGTGGGCAGCGTTCCAGGTTCCCACGAACCATGAGCCGCCACGACGATCGGTGAGCGAAGGAATCTCACGCCGTCGGTCTCTTTCGACACGATCTTGCACACATGCTCCTCTCCCTCCTTGACGAGTTCTGTCGCCGCCCAGGGTTGCCAGATCTGCGCTCCGGTTTCTTCCGCCCGCTCGAGTAACAGCGTATCAAGATGCTCGCGTCCCAAGGCGCGTCCCCAACCGTCAATGGCATGAGCCGCGTGCGGCATGGCAGCGCTGAGAATCGCGTCCCCCGCGAACAACCCGACCCGCCTGATCTCCGGCCCAGCAAGTTCTCGGAACACGCTGGCAACGCCAAGCCGCCGGAGCAGGGGAAAGTTGGTTGCCGAAAGAAACTCCCCACAAACTTTTTTTCGAGGAAATCGAGCTTTTTCGATCAGCGCAACGGACCATCCCGCCTGAGCGAGCAGCAGTGCCGCCGTCGCTCCGGCGGGTCCTCCGCCGATTACCACGACATCAGATTTCGTCTCCATGTTCGCTCGTCGGTCCACGGGGATCGTCAGGAACGACC
>JBDTOW010000534.1:0-4187 GCA_039933075.1 Verrucomicrobiota bacterium
GCCGTCGCTGGCGATGCGTTCAGGCAGAGAAACTGAGCGTAATGCCCTGGGTAAGCTTCGTGAATTGAAACAATGTCCGTAGTGTAATAGTTGAAGGCCGTGAGCCATTCCTCCTTTTGTTTTGGCGTCCAATCGTTTTCAACCGGAGTAACATAGTAGAACGCCTCGGTAGCTTTGCTTTCAAAGGGGCCGGGAGTATCCATCGAAGCAAAACTCGTGGCGCGCGCGAATTGGGGTGTCTCCTCGACTTGAACGCGGACCTGGGAAGGGATCGTAACGATTCCGCGGTCAACCACGAATTTGCGAATGGCTTCCAGATTTTTCTTTGTATCCGAGATCAGGTTTTCGGCCTTCGGGTGTTCCTTTTGAATCTCTTTGAAAACATCGATCGCTTTCCGATTCGGATCGATCATCTTCGCCGCGGCCGCGAACGCAGCTTGTTCGCGTCGAAGCTCGTTCAGGCCAATGTCCAGAATGCGCTCAGGTGAAAGGTTGATGAGTTCTCCATCACGCAACATCTTCTGGTATTTCTCGCGGCCAAGCGCGTAATGTGTGTGAGCTTTGGGTAGTTTCTCCTGCTTCAAGTAACTCACATAATTGCGCAGCTCGGTAATCGCGGCCGCATTAGACTTGCGAAAGGAGGCCATCAAGGTTTCGTTCTTAAGCGCCTTCACCGCTTCGACCAGGTCCTTGCTCAAGAACTCGGCGGCGCCATTCGCCATCTCGATAGCCGTTTCCAAAAAGGGTTTCGGTAGCGACTCGGCCAGGTTCGCCCGGGCGGCCGAGAAAATTCCCGGCGCTTCGTTTTCAATCGCGATGATGGAATTAACCCGGGTCTCGAGCGGCGCGAAATTGCGTTTGATGTAGATGTTGATGTCGCTCCAACCGAGATAGGTCATGGGATTCTGCGAATAACTTTCCATGTCTTCAAACCGGAAAATCTCCTTTTTGATCGACGCTTGCAGGATTCGGTAATCGTAATATGCAGCGGAACTGAGCGAACTCGTCTTGAAATTCGCGAGTCGGGAATCAAAACGTTTGAGCCGCGCCAGTTCGGCGGTCCACGAAGGCTGGCTGAGGTCGGTCGTTTTGCCGTCGTACTCGTGGAGACCGAGCGCGGTTCCCGTCTGGGGTCGCCAGGTGAGATAGCCGGCGAGGAACTCCTGTGAAAGTCCGGCGAAATCACTTTCACCGCCGCCTATCTTGGCGATTTCGCTGCTTGGGTGGCTGGCGCAACTTGCCAGGAACAGGCAGAGCACCATAACAGATTTATTCATAAGCAAAATGACACAAAGAAACTTTCATCCGGAAAATGTTTCGCTTATGTACTGGTTCCTCGTTCCAAAAGCCAAGCTGAAAGCTGCCCGGCGAGAAAACCAATCCCGCCCCGCCGTTCCTGGAGTTTCGTGCCTTCCTCGAACAATCGAAACGGTGGCGGTTTGACTGCGGGGGCCACGGCTACCGGTCTTGCTCAAATCGATTAACCCAGCTACCCTGCGATGCGCGCGGGGAAACCAACGATTTTTGGCGTCGCTGGAACCGCCATCACGAAGTGCATTTGTAAGTCTGAAGGTAGATGCAGTAGATTCGTCTGAAAAGGCTTCGTGCAATTCATCGCTTCTCTTATTACTACTGGCGCGTGAACTCGAGCATTTGGCAGTGGTTCGTTGCGATAATCCTACTCTGGCCGGTTGGTTTCGTTCTCCACTCCGTGATTCGCGAAGCCTCCGTCGGCAAGAGTCTTTGGATGAAGCTTCTCGCTTGGACAATTGGAATACCCCTTGCCCTGGTTGCCTGGTTCATACTCGTAACTTTCATTACTATGATCGGTAATTGGATGGGTTTTCATTAAAGCCTTACCCATAGGGAGATTTTCAGAAACTCGGCGACAACGGATAACAACCTCCAGACATGAACGAGCGATCAAGAGAAGAAGATTCGTTGGCATGGGAAGGGCGGACGCTCTGCCGATTGGAAATCTGCGCTACGAGCCGCATGTCGCTCAAGCAAAGGACGGCACTGTAAGAACACCTTTTGGCAGGTCATCTCCGAGCGCGGCGGTTTTTCCAGAGCGTGAGCCTGCCGATTCGGTCGAATGGAGGGAAGCCGTGCATGCCGCAGGCGACGATGTCGAGCCAACCATCGCCGTCGAGATCGCCAATCGCCGCTGAGATAAGATGTGTCGGTTGAGTAGCAATGCTGTGGGGAATAAAGCGCTGCTGGCTGTCGTTCTCCAACCAAAGAAGACTCGCTCGTTTTGGATCGCTCCAATCGTTGAAAAGCGTCGTCACGACGATGTCCAAATCGCCGTCGTTATCCAAATCGGCCGCGACAGCGGAATAGGCCCCGTAACACCGGTAAAGATCGTGCCAGACGAAATTCAGATTCCCCCGGTTCTCCAACCATTGCACGCCGTGATAGGGACGGGGAATGATCGTCGGCAAATCCAGGTTATCGCCGTTCGTGTAGAGGATGTCCAGGTCGCCATCTTTATCGAGATCAACAAGCTGAATGCCCGATGATCCAAATGAAGGTGTCGCGGCTTTGAAGAGCACATGCTCCTGGAATCCATGCGTCCCATCGTTGATGAACGCCGAGACTTCTTCATGCTCCTGCGCGAACAAGGCCACGAAATCCAGATGTCCGTCACCGTTGAGATCCACGGGGAGCATGTTGATGGCGCCGGTTTTCTTTACGATGAGGTGATACTGACAGGTTTTGTCGGATTTGCTTTCCAGCCACCCCACCTCGCCCTGGTTAAGGAAACCGTACATGGCAACCACGAAGTCGGTATCACCGTCGCCGTCGAAATCCCCCGCTTCGACATCCGCCACCCGACTAACCTGGTCCAGGAGGGTCACGGGGGTAAATCGCATCGCGCCGTCATTGGACAACAACACCACATTTCCCATCAGGTCGTCGGTCGGCCTCGTTGTTCCAAGACAGCCGACGACAATGTCAAGAGGGCCGGCGCGCTTGCCGGCGATTACTTGCGCATGTCCGGGATTGCGGACCGTCGCAAGTGTCTCCTCCCTCCAGACTCCGTTCTGGTTGTGAACCCAGGTGACGGCCGACTTCTCGATGTCGCACACCAGAACGTCTGGTTTCCCGTCCTGGTCGAGATCAACGATTTGAACACGCCCCAGGAACGGAGGGTCACGCGAGTCGGCGATCGCCGGATTGCCCAAAACGCTTCGCTCGAATTTTAGCGGCGATTCTAACGGATCCGGATCATCAGCCAGCGGCGGTTGAGTCTCCGGGCTGAACGTAAAGTAGAAATGGAGGACATCCTGAAACTCATCATCGGTGAGCTTCGTCACGCCTTTGGAATCCATGATTTGCGCCATGCGGGACATCACTTCACGCCAGCTTTGCCTGGGAAGATTTGATGGATCGGGAGCCAGGTGACAAACGCCGCATTTTGCTTGCACCGGAATTGCCCGCGCCCAGTCCTCTCGGCTTAACGCGGAGCGGCCATTCAACAAGCTCGATTTCTGTTGCGCCCTTGCGTCGGTCACCGGATGACACGACTGGCAATCCGTTCTTCGATTGGAGATCTTGCCGTTCGCGGCATTGAGATAAGATTCATTGAAAGCGAACCTGGACAATTCACGCTTCGCACGGGTATCCGGTTTCGCAAGCTTTGGAAACATGAGACTTGGCCCAAGGAACAAGATGATGCCCGTCAGCAGCAGGAGCAGACCACCCGCAACAACGATGGCGACACCTCTTGAACCGTGAGCGTTCACAGATGCGATTTATAGGCGATGCGGAAACCCGCGTCGATGCCTTGCTCGTCCAACGTGTCCGCCGATCAACTCGCCGGGCCCTCGTATGAAAAACTGGAGGAAGAACTGGGGCAATTGAGAGCCAAAGCGCCGCCACCAGTGCGCGGCTCGTTGTCGCCCACGAACAGCGCTCCAATGGCTCCAGCTTCGCTGGGACGTCCGGCAGGTCGGCAGGACGTGGAATCGGCAATGCGGTTCATCGGACCTTTTCAAAATGGATTGGAGCAAATGGAAACGGATGCCGGGAAACGGCGGATGGCCGCGTGGCAGAGCTTCTGCCAGGCGCTTTTCGTCACAACAGAATTTCGTTTCGTGGACTAAAAGAAAAATTCAATGAACGCACGTCTCAACCTTCCCACGAACCTGAATTTGGTAGGGACATCGCGCTGCGATGTCCCT
>JBDTOW010000535.1:0-4184 GCA_039933075.1 Verrucomicrobiota bacterium
AAGTAAACACCCGGCAAAGTGGTGACATGTCGCGTTCCGCATGCAGCGGCGTAATCCAACGTTTTGAGAAACCAATCGCGGGCGCGCCGCCGCGGCGCCGCTTCGGGGTGATTGATGGCGTAGGGGATGAAGCTCGGATCAGTCTGGAGAAAAACATCCGCGCAACGCAGCCCGCGGTCAGCGAGTTTGCGACCGAGCCTGGCGCCGGATTTGGCGGGTGCCTTGAACACCTGCGAGGGCCAGAGGTGCGAGCGGCCCTCAAAGAGACCGATATCGGCGCCGTCAAATTCCAGCATGGCGATCAGGTCCAGCGCGCGGTCATGCGGCAGCAGCGGAAAGGCGAAGTCGGCACAAGCCAATTTGAGTTTCATGATTTTCTCTTTGAGCTGGCAACCCTCGCGGAGGCGCGGCGTCGGCCGCCGCTGGCGCCAGCATTGTTCGAACCGGTCGCAAATGCGGTTCGGCCCTGGCTATCCCACTCGGCGGCGGTGAGGTAGCCGGCGTCGATGGTCAACGTCGTTCCGGTGATGCCGGACGAATCCTCGCAGCTCAGAAAGAGGATGGTCCTGGCCACATCGTGCGGCGTTAGCGGGACGCCCATCGGAACGCGGCGCAAGCGCCCGGCGAGGGCTGCCTCGGGATCGGGCTGAACGTTCAAATGTTTGCGCAACATCGGCGTATCCGTGATGCCGGGGCAGACGCAGTTGCAGCGAATCCCGTCCGCCGCGTAGTCCAGCGCGATGGACTTGGTAAGGCCAACGATGGCGTGCTTGGTCGTCGTATAGACGGGGGTCAGCGCTTGTCCGACAAAGCTGCTGATCGAGCCGATGTTGACGATGTAGCTGCGCCCGGCTCGACGCAGGTGTGGCATGGCGTGTTTCACCGCGAAGAACATCGATTTTACGTTTACTCCCATCACGTGGTCCCATTCGCGTTCGGTGTACTTGTGCAGCAGTTTGACGTGAACCATGCCCGCGTTGTTGACGAGAATGTCCAGACGACCGAAGCGCTCGACGGTTCGTCGAATGGAGTCGCGCACTTGCCGTTCGTTGGAGACATCACAGGCGACCGGAAGAGCTTCGCCTCCCTGCGCTTTCAACTCCGCGGCGATGCGCCGGCTCAGCGCGACGCGCCGGCCAATGAGCGCCACCTTCGCGCCTTCGCCGGCAAAAAGACTTGCGGTAGCCTCCCCGATGCCTGAGGTGGCTCCGCTAATCCACGCGACTTTGCCTTCGAGTCTTCCCATACGGTTGGACGAAATGCTAATTTTATTTTCGATGCCGTGCCCATTTGGCCTTGAACCCTGGCTGTTCAAAAACTTCCGGGTTTAGTACGCCGTGCGGCTTGGTTCCGAGCGAAAGGTCCACCATCACCTGGCACGCGGCCCGTCCGATGTCGCGGAAAAGTTCGTCTGTCCAGGCAATGCTGTGGGGGGCGAGCAGGACGTTGTCGAGATCGCCGAAGCGATGCGGCGAGGTGACCGGTTCTTGCGCGAAGCAGTCCAACCCTGCCCCCGCGATGTGACGGCTCTTGAGCAGCTGGTAAAGCGCGTCTTCGTCCACAATCCCGCCCCGAGCGGTGTTGAGCAGATAGGCGTCTGGCTTCATCAGCGCCAACTCCGGCGCACCGATGAGCCCGCGCGTCTTTTCCGTAAGCGGACAGTGGATGGAAACGAAGTCCGCTTGTCGGAGCAACTCTTCCAAGGGGACAAGCCGCGCGCCATGCTTGGCCGCCGTCTCCTCGTTAACGAACGGGTCGAAGGCCAGGGGCTGCTTCATGCCAAAGGCGCGCAAGAGTTCAATGGTCTTGCGCGCGATGCCACCGATGCCAATCACACCCAGCGTGCGGTCGCGCAACTCGCGGCCCATATATTTCGACCGCTGGTCCCACTGTCCGGCGCGCAGGAGGCCATCTTTGATTCGAAAGTTGTGACTCAAAGCAATCATCCAGCCGATGGTTGCCTCCGCCACGGATCGGTCCACCGCGCCCATCGTGATCGTGACGAGCACGTCCGCCGCGGTGCAGGCTTTGACATCCACTGCGTCATAACCGACGCCAAACCGCGCGATCACCAGGAGGTTGTCAGCCTTGGACACGCTCTCGACAGTGACCGCCGGAGTCAGAACAATCACGCCTTGCGCGTCGCCAATCTGGTCGACGCCGATTTGCTTTCGCTGCTCATTGAAGACGCGTTGTTCGATGTGCGGATGCTCCCGCAGAACGGACAGCCCGAGGTCCCGAAATTTCGGCGCGCCGGCGCCGTCGTGGAAGTCCGCGGTTAGGGTGACGATGAATTTCGATGCGCTCATGGCTTGCTCTTTTTCTCTTTCCAGGGGTTCCCCTCAGCAGTGGCGCAATGCTCGTCCACGATGACGCGTTCGGGCACAGGACCAGAATAGACCCAAATCATGGCCATAGGCTCCTCGGTATCGTTGATGAAGTAGTGAACACGCCCGCGCGGCTGGAGCGCAGTGCAGCAGTTCGCCATCTGATAGCGGCGGCCCTCGACTACACACGTGGCGGTGCCTTGGATTATACAGACAGACTCGTCGAAGTCGTGGAAGTGGGCCGGCAACCGGCCGCCAGGTTGAAATCGCCCGTAGCCGCCGCTCATTTCAATCCCGGGCATGAGATCCTGGTTGAAATAGTCAATGCAGGTCGCTCCTGGCCCGGCCTCGAATCGTGGCGCCGCGTTGAAGCGCGTCACCCGTTCTCTGCCCGGAACGCCGGCGGTTTCGTTTGGCATTTCGCGGCGATCGAATGACGCGGAAACGAGCTCGCGTGTCGGCGAGGCGGAGGCCATTGCGGCGTGCAAAATAGTATGCTCAGACGAAGAAGGATTCCGCGTTGCATGAGGGAACTTGCGTGGGATAACGATGTTGTCGAGCGGCCCGAGCGCGTATTCACGGCCTTCCACCGCAACGACTGCTGTTCCCGAAAGTACCGTGATCGATTCGCTGACGGGATGTGTATGATATTCAAGCCGGGCTCCAGGCTTAAAAGCGACCAACCCGGTCATAAAATTGCGCGCTTCGTTGTGCGCACCCACGAGGGTATCCACTTGAACGCCTGGAGCCAGTTCAGCCATCGATTTCGCGCCCGCCTCACTCAACACTTCCGGGCGGTCGGGACGAAGTGATTCAGGCGGGCGCGGCAATGGAGTGATGGGGAGGGAATTCGCATCGGGCACAAGCGATGGCAGAATGCGACGGTCTTGTCCGACGATGCCAAGCGCGGCGTGAAGACTCTGCAAAAGCAGTCCGCTGTCAGAACCGACACCCAATATGCGAAAGCCCTGCTGGCGACGCTCGATCAGGTTTTCATTGCTTGTGGCGATGATGCCGCAATGTTTGCCGTGGGCGCGAAGCGTGTCCTTGATGGCTTGAAGTTCGGCCGCGACTCCGGGCCCTTCCCACTGTCCTCGATATCCTGCCGACGAGGAGTAGTCGGCAGGACCGAGGAAAAAAAAATCCGCGCCGTTGACCTGGCAAAGCTCCTTGATATTCCTGCCAGCCGTTACGGTCTCGATGATCGGGATCACCAGAACATGCTCGTTGGCTTCTTGTGTATGCTGGGCGAAGCACTGCCCCCAACCGGTCGCGCGCTCTGCCCCGATGCCGCGAACGCCTTGCGGCGGATACATGGCGAACGCCACCGCTTGCTTGAGTTGCTGTGCCGTCTCGACCCACGGAATGACGACCCCGTCCACGCCAATATCGAGCGCGCGTTTGAAAAGGCCGGCGTTCAGTTCGGCGACACGGACAAGTACCACTGTTTCGCTGCGCACGGCAGCCCGCACGTGTTCGAGAATTTCCTTCCAGTCGAGGTGACCATGCTCGGCATCGATGACGATCCAGTCCAGGCCAAGCGACACCGCCATTTCGGAGATGCTGGCAGATTCCAAGGTGACCCAAAGTCCGTAAACGGGCCGGTCCGCGGCGAGTTTTTCACGGAGTCGATTGATGGCGTCTGTTTTCATCGGGCAGATTATCTAATCGAACAAGGCCCTCATCCCTGCCCCTGAACGTCGGCGTGCTGCCGGCATCGTGGTGGCAAAAGAAGCTTGGCGCCTCGTCCTTCGCAGCAGAGCTTCTGTGGAGGGTGGACGAGACGTGGGGCATGTGCTCAGCGTAGCGCAGATTTGTAATCTGCTGTATCGCAGAATTGCATTCTGCGGCGCGTCG
>JBDTOW010000536.1:0-4177 GCA_039933075.1 Verrucomicrobiota bacterium
GAGCGTCTCTTTTTCTTTCGCGAGCGTTTCGATAATCTCGGCGGCCCGGCTTTGGTGGTCGAGGCCGATGGCAGTTTCGCGGTTGAGAATTCCCTGCTCCGTTTCGAGCGCCTGGATGCGGCGGCGGCAATCATCGACTTCCGGCGGTACGGCGTGCTGGCTCACGGCGACGCGGGCGGCGGCGGTGTCGATCAGGCTTACCGCCTTGTCGGGCAACTGTCGGCCCGCAATGTAGCGGTGCGAGAGGCGCACTGAGGCGTCGATGGCTTCGTCGAGAACTTGCACTTTGTGGTGCTTCTCGAAAGGGACCATCACGGCGCGCATCATCAGGATGCATTTGGCTTCGCCCGGTTCTTCCACCTTCACGACCTGGAAGCGGCGGGTGAGAGCGGGATCTTTTTCGATATGGCGTTTGTATTCGTCCCAAGTGGTGGCGGCAATGGTGCGGAGAGTGCCGCGGGCCAGGGCGGGTTTAAGCAGGTTGGCGGCATCACTGGCACCGCTCCCACCGGCGCCCATCAGGGTGTGGGCTTCATCGATGAACAGGATGATCGGTTTGGGAGACGCCTGAATCTCGTCAATCACGCCGCGCAGCCGCTGTTCGAATTCGCCCTTCATACTGGCACCAGCCTGGAGCAAACCCACGTCCAGAGAGCGGACGCTGACGTCTCTGAGGGAAGGCGGCACGTCTCCGGCCAGAATGCGGTGCACGAAACCTTCGACCACGGCGGTCTTGCCGACGCCAGCCTCGCCGGTAAGGATCGGGTTGTTCTGGCGGCGGCGCATCAGGATATCGACGCATTGGCGGATTTCTTCGTCGCGGCCAACGATGGGATCGATGCCGCCTTTGCGGGCCTTTTCGGTGAGATCAACTGTGAAACGCTTGAGCGCCTCCTGCTTGCCCATTTCCGCGGGCGGAAGGGCGCCGCTGGTTTCGCCGGGGGCGGCGCCGGCACTCAAACCGGAGCCATCGCTGGCCCGCAGCGAATCTTCGGGCGAGCCGCCGACGATTTGCGAGAACTGATCGGTCAGAGTCTCCAGTTTGATTTTGGCCAATTCTTTTGAAGTGGCCAGGAACTTGTGGCGCAATTCGCTGTTCAGGAAGCCGACGATGAGATGACCGGTGCGCACCTGGGAATCGCCGAACATGAGGGTGCCATACACCCAGCCGCGCTCGATCGCGTTGGGTATATCGGCCGCGAAGTCAGAGATCGAGGTGGCCCCGCGCGGCAGCCGATCGAGCGAGGCGATGAGGTCCGCCGCCAAGCGGGAAGAATCGACTTGAAAATGCTTGAGGATACGGTGCACATCTGAGTCTGGCGCTTGAAGGAGCTGGTGCAGCCAATGGACGGTTTCGACGTTGGGATTGCCGCGCATCTTGCAGAAGATGGTGGCGCCTTCGATGGCTTTGTAGCCGATGGGGTTGAGTTTGCCGAAGAGGGTGGCACGCCGGATTTCAGCCATAGAGTAAAATTTTCGAGATGTTATGCGCTAGATCTACTTTGCCTCGCCTGGCACAAGTAACAAATTTGAAACACGCCTAGTCGGGCGGCGGATTGAGTATAAGTTCATCGGCGTCGTGAGCAAAGGGTTTTGTTTTCAACCAGGTGGTCCAACCTAGCCGGCCCGACTGCCCGAGTCGCGTAGCGGGCACTTCATCGGCGCGAAGGACAAGTTGCACGTCCCAGAAGAAATGTTGGCCGCAATAATTGAGCACCCAATACTTGAGGCGCTCGAAGGAGTCGCCCCTGGGCAGCATGCGCTCGTAATCGACCAATCCCATCGGCCCAAAGCGCATGCGGAAGCTCAACTGGGAATCCCAGAATCGCTCGCCCAGGATGGTGTTGAACCCAAGACTGCCGCTGTCCGCCGACTGGCCGAGCTGACAAACGCTGTCAGCGGGCAGGCGCAGCCAGCGGCCGGTGAAGGGCTGAACTTCGACCGGGACATGGAAGTACGCGCGGAGAATTGCCTCCAACCCTTCCAAGTTGCGTGTCGGACAAGCCAGACGGCCGGAGAAGAAAAGTTTGGCTGTGTCGGGAACGGCGTCGCGTTCCTGCAACGCTTCCATGCCGATGCCAAAGAGGGCGCCAATGTAGATGGCATAGCGCTGATCCTTGGGGCGGTCCAGGTCAACGGCCTTCTGGTTCACCGCCCACGCCCGGTAAAACAGTGAGATGAGGCGGTGATGAAAAACGTTAAAGAAGGCAGTGATGGTAGGATCGTGATGGTGCAACTCGCGTTCCAGCACGTATTCAGTGATGTGTGGTGGGAGCGGCGCGTTTGGGCCAAACAAACCGAAAAAGTTTACAGCCATGCGCGGCACAGAGTCCGCTCCGGCCGGCCGCACCGAATCGAGAGTCGACGGCGCAAACCGTAGCGAGGGATTCTGCCAAAAGCGCACTGGATCTTCCGACGGTGAGATCGACAAGCCGACGCGTGGCAGGTCAGGGCGCCGGCATTCCAGCAGGCGGACCGCGCGAAAGAAGTCGAAGGCGTACGGGCGCTTGACCAGCTCGGCGATCAAAGGATCTGGCGTATTCCCATGCGTGTCGGCCATCGGATAATCTCCCCTCGTTGTTTGGTGCGTACGACCGTCTCGGTAAAAGAATTCAGCGAGACGTATTTCGCGAAAAACTGTTCGAGCACCGCGCCAAGGATGAAGACCCCCGTGCCTTCGAACGCGGCTTCGTCAAAGTTCAGCGTAATCTCAAGCCCGCGGGCGAAAGAAATCGGACCTGGTGCCGCGACGCGGCGGACGATGGGTTTGGATTTCACGGCGAGGAGTCCTTCGATCTGACGCAAAGCAAGGCGATTATTCTCCTCGATGTAAAGCTTGAGCAATTCTCGCATCCCGGCGGCCCCCTCGTCACCTTTGGCGGAGTCGATCAGGCTGAGATAGTTGAGGGAAAGATGACTAATGAGCCGCCAAAAGAAACGGCCTTCAGTGTGGGACGGTTTCGGCAAGGTCGGTCCGGTAACGCAGCGAATCGCATTGACCGGGGCGTTGACGCCCATGGAGAAATCCGTGCGACCCACACCGACCGCCATTTGAATGGGGAGGTGACGATTGGTGCAGAGGGCTTTGAGTCCCAACTCGCGCAGGTTCGGGCGGTAAGGAGCACTGTTCGGATCAACGAGTGAGAGGAAAAGTTCGGTGCCGCCATACGACGATTTTTTGCCGAAGAGCCGTTCGTTCGCGCTGAGCATTCGTGGCGCGCGATTGGTGGTATAGTAGGCACCGGCGGCGGTATCGGTATCCTTTGCGAGATAAAACGGTCGTAATTCCTGCTCATCTCCGGGTTTGGCGCCGTAGCCCGTGACCGACTCCAGTTCAAACACCTCAAAGTCCGCAGTTCGGTTCCGGTCAGGCACCACGTGAAATTCATAGAAACCATCTGAAAGAGAGATACGGTCAAGAACTTTTGAGAACAGGTTGATGGCGGGCGTGCAGAATAGCTCGAAGCATGAACTGTCAACACGGCGTTCGAGCGATGTTTCCTGCTCCCGAAGCGGAATGATGAGGTCGAGGAGGTCACCCTTGCACCGCTTCGCGGCATCAGCGAGGCCGGCGAGTTTGAAGAAGAGGAATCGTTGCGGCAAGGCAAAGTACTCGCGCAGCAAGCGGTAACCCTCGAATCCCCGGGGGCTGGCAGGGAGGAGCGATTCCTCCTGGGAAAAGCCCACTCGCTGGACATGGGTGGCGGGCAGACGCGCCAGTTCCCTGCCACGATCGGCTGGCGATTGAAGCACCAGGCCAACTTTGCGCGCAAATAGCTGCTCGTAAATGCTGGGGGCCAGATCGTCGGCTCCGCGTGTATAAAATGTCAGGCTTTCGAGGTCGATCTTGTCGAAGGTTTGTCCGCCGGTGGTTTGCACCCGAATGCGCAAGGCCGCGCGCGCTCCCACTTCAGTCCGCAGGTTTAATTCCTGAAGATCCCGGGTGAAGTAACGCGCCTCCATAACCCGCAACGGAAGCAGCGTTACGTCGTGGGCAGTCTGAAACACGCAGGGCGTTCGTTCCCCTTTGCCAAGGTTGCTCTTGAGCGACGTGCCTCGAGGCACGGGGACGCCGGCGGCCAGCGCGGGTTGCTGTGGATCGATCTCGAACCGCACGACGGCCATCGATGGGACGGGCGAGAGATAATGCGGATAGACCGTTTCGAGCAGCGCCTGC
>JBDTOW010000537.1:0-4170 GCA_039933075.1 Verrucomicrobiota bacterium
GGTGAAGCACTAACACTCGCCCCCCCGGCGCCACCCTGACCAGCGCTAGATTTGTTGTCCTGCGAAGGGGGCCGGTTGGGGAGCCGCTTTGTCACGATACTACCGCCCTTCCTTGCGCCGGTGTAAGGATCGGTCTGTTGGTACTCCAACTCCAGTTCCTCGAATTCAAATTTGATCGTCTCGGACGGTTCCGGCTCATTTATCTCAATCTCATAATTGATCACTTTGACTCCATAATATCTGATGATGACAAACGGAATCTTCTCTCCGGCAGCTGGTCGACAAACTTCGATCGTGACCTGGTCGATCCACCCTTTGACCTTGTCCGTGTCGGCCATCGAGGCCCCATCAGACATCTTGGTCTTGGCCTCGGGCGCCTCACAGCACTTCATGAATAACTGCGTGCTGGCCCAATCCACCCGCTTCCTAAGGGTTACTGGCTGGAACCACGACTTGCTTTCATTGTCCTTCTTGCCATCGCTCTCGCTGTCACCGCTCTTGACTTCTCCGTCCAGGAGCTCATCCGGATTCTCCATATTGAAACCGCAGTCCCTCAGTTCACACCACCAGAAATGCGCGGAATCGTCGGAGTCGCCTTCAATCCAAGGAAGCTTCGCATTTCCAGCACCCGGGGTTTCACCGAACTTGACGTAAACGTCAGGAACTTCAGTTGCCATTTCTCAAAGTTGCTCGGCGTATCTGATCAAGAGACAGGGGCCGAGGTCCCGCCCCCGTCCGCGACAGGATGATTTCAATGGGCAAATTGTGTCCCCCTCAATTCTCATCTTGCTCTTCTTGGCTTCTCAGATCCCACTCGGCCCGGATCGGCTTTTCCGGACGCCTATTGCCCGTCGCATTGTTGGTCCAGAGAGATTCCATTTTAACAACATCATATTGGAACTCCATATCCTCCGTCGGCAGCCCCACCAGGGCAAGCTTCAGATCACAACGCTTTAGATACACATTCTGAAAAACCAGGCGTACGAAGGGCATCTTTTCGTCCGGGTTGGCACTGCCGCGCCGGCACGCCACCACTTCTACTTCAGGAATAAGGTCGCCGTTATGGCACATCTCCATCAGAGCTTTCGACATACAGTCCGAGCTCCTGCTTAACTTAACCGGTTGAAAATCCAATGCTCCGCTGTGTCCCCAGCCTTGCTTGTCTTTCCCGGCAGGTTTCTTTTTAAGAGCGTCAACTTCCTTTTTAGTCTGATCGAGTTCTTTCTTCAGCTCTTCCGGGGTCTTCGCTTTGGATATCCCGACCCCACTCGCAGACGTTCCCTTTTTGTCTGAGAAGCCAAAACCGAAATTGAATGACTTGATCTGAATCCAGCCGTCTTTGCCCAAATGTTTGTCGTCCATACTTTCCCCCCTAAGGCCGCTAAACCTTAAGTAAACATCGGGCAGACCTTCGGCCACAACGGTTATCCTTTAAAGAAGACAGAGCCGCCGCGAGTCAGCAACGGCGGCTCGATTGAAAACAGGTTAACTTTCGGCAGCTCCCGACGGATCAAAAGCATCGAAGTCTTGCCCGCTTGGAAGGTTCTTATTGGTGACCGTGGACCAGCCATACCCCTGTCCAGTCTCACGTTTCCCAGTTGCGTGATTGGTTTTTGCGTACCAATACTCACAAAAGCCGTAGTTAAACTCGAGCGATTCCTTGGGCAATTCATCACCACCTCCGGTGATACCGACCTTGGTAATCACACAATTCTGGAAAACCACCATCGCGTATTTTACCACGCCGGAAGCGGTGTCTTCGCCCTGACGGTAGAGGTGAAGGACGATCGAAGGAATGTTTTTGCCCGTGCAACAGTATTTGACCAGATCACGCGTGGCCGTGTCTATACCCTTGTTACACGTGAAGACGTCAAAGTTTGCCCGACCGACGGTGGCTCCGCCCCCGTCACTTCGCGAAGTGGTGACCGGCATAGTGACACCGAAACCATAGTCGCTGACCTCGATTGCGCCTTTGTCCTTAGCCTTATCCTCCGGCACCGACGACGACTCGCCTTTAATATTTGTACCGCTGTGAAACATTAAGTATGCATTAAACGCCATAAACTAATTTCCTTTAGTGGTTTTTTTTGTTTGACGGAATTCGCGGATAGGCAGCCGGCACCACGCCGGTCGCCGTGATCCCGCTAGATCATTTCTTGTCCTTAGGCAGTTTCGAGACGAGCCGCAAGGAAACGGTCAAGCCCTCCAGTTGATAATGCGGCTTGAGGTAAAACTTGGCTGAGTAATAGCCCGGATTTTCTTTGTCCTCTTCCACCACAACTTGCGCTTCAGAAAGCGGGAATTTTGCTTTGACCTCATCGGTGGCCGTAGGGCTGCTCTCAACAAATCGACCAATCCACTTATTAAGCCACGTCTCCATGCTTTCCCGGGTGGCAAAGCCGCCAATTTTGTCGCGCACCATGCATTTCAGATAATGGGCAAACCGGCACACGGCAAAAAGGTAAGGCAGGCGGGCCGCCAAGTTTGCATTGGCGGTCGCATCCGCATCGTCGTAGGCCGCCGGCTTCTGAAGCGATTGCGCTCCGACGAAGACGGCAAAGTCGGTGTTCTTCCAGTGCGAAATCGGCATGAAACCACAGTCGGCCAGTTCCTTCTCCCGACGATCAGTGATGCCGATTTCGGTCGGACACTTCATGTCCACGCCGCCATCGTCCGTGGGGAAGGAATGAACCGGGAGTCCTTCGACCATGCCGCCGGATTCGGCGCCGCGAATGCGCGCGCACCACCCATAGAGCTTAAACGCGCGGGTGACATTCACGGCCATCGAATAGGCCGCGTTGGTCCAGACATATTTATTGTGGTCCGCCCCTGCCGTATCCTCCTCGAATGCGAACTCATCAACGGGCGAGGTTTTCGCACCGTACGGCATTCGGGCCAACACGCGAGGCATCGTCAGCCCCAGATAACGCGCGTCCTCGGACTCGCGCAGAGACTTCCAGCCGGCATACTCGGCCGTGCCGAAGATTTTGGCCAGGTCCCGTGGATTGCTGAGTTCCTGCCAGGACTCCATGTTCAGCAGCGAAGGCGCCGCGGCCGTGAGGAATGGCGCATGCGCGGCGGCGGAAATCTGGGCGATGCCGGCCAGCATTTCCACGTCGGGCGCCGAGTGATCGAAATAATAATCGCCCATCAGGCAGCCGTAGGGTTGGCCGCCGGGCATGCCAAATTCCTCTTCGTAAAGCTTCTTGAACAGCGGACTCTGGTCCCAGGCAGTACCCTTGTATTTCTTAAGCGTCCTGGCCACATCCTTTTTGGACACGTTCATGACGCGAATTTTCAGGTTCTCGCCCGTCTCAGTATTGTTGACGAGATAGTGCAATCCCCGCCATGACCCTTCGAGGGATTTAAAGTCCTGATGGTGGAGAATGAGATTCACCTGCTCGGTGAGCTTGCGATCGATCTCGGCGATGATCGCCTCGATCGTCTTGATCGCGTTGTCGGAAATAAGTGTGGTGGCCGAAAGTGCCTGTTCGGCCAGCGTCTGAACCGCAAGCTTGACGGCGCTTTTCGCTTCGTCGCTCTTCGGCTTGAAATTCTTCTCCAACAACTTGTCGAAATCGTTGAGTTCGGTCGTTGCGGCGGCGGGTTGCGCTTGTGCTTGTTCTACGGGGTCTGCCATAATTCTGGTGCTGGTTGGGCTGTTTTAATCGATCAGGATGCAGCCGGATCTGCGGGTTTCGGTGCAGCGGCCAGGGACTTGAGCAACTCCGGGTCCTGCAATAATGTTCCGATCAAATCTTCCGCCTTCCCTTTGCCATCCATGTAGGTCAGCAGGTTCGCCAACTGAGTGCGCGCGCCGAGCAACTTGTTGAGGGCGTCTACTTTGCGCGCAACAGCGGCAGGCGAGAAATCCTCCATCGACTCGAAGGACATCTCCACGCTCAGATTGCCTTCGCCCGTGAGGGTGTTGGGCACTTGGAACGCGACGCGAGGTTTGCAGGACTTGAGGCGATCGTCGAAATTGTCAACGTCGATGTCGAGAAACTTCCGCTCCCCAACGTCCGGGAGAGACTCGGCCGGCTTTCCGGAGAGATCCGCCATGACACCCATGACGAATGGTAACTCAACCTTCTTCTGGGCGCCGTACAGTTCGACATCATACTCGATCTGAACGCGCGGGGCTCGGTTTCTCCCAATAAATTTCTGACT
>JBDTOW010000538.1:0-4155 GCA_039933075.1 Verrucomicrobiota bacterium
AGACCGCCGCGTCTGACTGGAATTGGCCGATCAACGGCTGGTGAGTTTCCCTGCCAGCAAATATCCGTTGCTCACCAATGCCTCTCAGGCCCAGCTTGAAAAGGTGAGTCTCCGCCTGCAGGGATTGGCCCTGCGGTGGGAAGAACTCGACGAGGACATCTGGGTGGAAGACGCGGTGTGTGGGCGTTTCCCCGTCCGCGCGAGTTGACGGCGTAACATTTTTGACCCTCTCGCGCGGCGCGGCGCTCAAGCCGCTTCGTACAAAGCGACGGAAACGCGCAGGCCCAACGGTTTCAAAATTTCCTGCAAGGTAGCCAGCGTAGGATTGCCATGCTTTGAAAGAATTCGGTAGAGGCTCGGGCGCTTGAGTCCCACACGCACCGGCCCATTCGTTCACGACACCCTGCGCGCCCAATCAGCCCAGAATTCCCCAGATTGGTTGCGCCCCCGCTTCGACAAGCCGCACTGGACGGCCATTGATTTCGACTTCCATCTTTTTATGATCGAGGCCCATCTGGTAGAGGATCGTGGCTTGCAGATCACTGAGGTATTGCGGACTCTCCACCGCGCGATAGCCGACCTCATCGGTGCTCCCGTGAATCGTCCCGCCTTTCACGCCGCCGCCCGCCATCCACGAGGTAAAGCCTTTGGGATTGTGGTCGCGCCCCGTCGTATTTTGGGACCAGGGTGTCCGGCCGAATTCGCTCGTCCAGACCACCAGCGTGCTTTCGAGCAACCCGCGCTGTTTCAAGTCACGAATGAGTCCAGCAATCGGCTTGTCTGTTTTCCGGCAAAGCGGCGCGTGGCTCTCGATGTCCCCGTGGGCATCCCACGCCCCGTTGCCGCCGCCCGCATGGCAAATCTGGATAAAGCGGACGCCACGCTCGACCAGGCGTCGCGCCAGCAGCAGTTGCTTTCCGAAATCATCCGTCTCTTTTTCGCCAATTCCGTAAAGGCCCTTCACGGAATCCGGCTCCGCGGAAAAGTTAACCGCTTCCGGCGCTGAAAGCTGCATCCGCGCGGCCAACTCGTAGGCCTTGGTGCGCGCCGCGATCGTGCTGTTAATCTGGTACTGCTCTCGAAATTCCCGATTCAACGAGTCCAATGCGTGCATTTGCCGATCGCGTTCAGCGGAGCTAATGCCCTTGGGAGGAGTCAGGTTGGGAATCGGCGTCTCGCCTGGTTGAAACGGCGTGGCAGAGACCGAAGCGCCAAGATAACCGCCACTCAGTTGGACCGGGGACGACGGCCGCCCGATGTTCACGAAGGCCGGCAGGTTTTCATTTTCGGTCCCGAGCGCGTAGGAAACCCAGCTTCCCAGACACGGATGCTCGACCAGCCGATCGCGATGACCGGTCGCCATTTCAATCACCGCCGGGAAATGATTCGACTCGTGGCACCACATTGAGCGCACGACCGCAATTTCATCGATCACACTGCCGACGTGCGGAAACCAGTCGGAAACCGGGATGCCCGACTTTCCGTATCGTGTGAACGTGCGATGGCACGGAATCACCGGACGTTTCATCTCCGCCAGGTTGTCGCCAAAGCCCACCGCGTCGATCAGCTTCCCCGCCCATTTGTTGTCCTTGGGATCGAATGTGTCGATATGGCTGACGCCGCCGCACATAAACAGAAAAATGACCGATCTGGCGCGCGCTGGAAAATGCGCGAGCAACTGGTTCTCCTTAAGCCTGCCTTCTTCCGCCCAAAGCGCTCCCATCGCCGTCCCGAAGAATCCCACGCCGGCTTGAAATAAAAACTTTCGCCGCGAGACTCGCCCGCAAGGATAGATCAGTTGCTCGTTCATTTGTGGATCCGCAAAGTGCTTTGCCTCTCACCGCACATACAGAAATTCATCCAGGTTGAGCAGCAACCAGGCAAAGCCTTTCACTCGCGCCGAGTCCCCTTGGAGGTAATCCAGCGCCTTCGCAGTTTCGGATACCGTCGGCGGACGGCCCAAAGCGATTTTGTATCCCAAAGTCACCGCCGCGGGGAGGTCTCCAACGGAATCTTTCTTGAGTCGGTCCGCAAAACGACTGGTAGCATAATCCGCGAGTTCATCGTTCATCATGAACAACGCTTGAGGCGCCGTCACCGTTTGGTTGCGCCGCGGACACACCGCGCGCCCATCCTCAGCATCAAAGGTCTGAAGATAATCCGGCATTGCGTCCGCAAACGATCGATATCCTCGCGCCATGAAGGCTGTGCGGCGATTGGACGGGTTGTTCGTTTTTGCAGCTTCAAAAGATTTTCCGCCCACCGTCAGATCCAGGTTGCCAGCCACGAACAGCAGCGCGTCGCGGATTGGTTCGGCCTCGAGCCGCCGGAAGGGAAATTTCCAAAGCAACTCATTGTCCGGGTCGATTTTGTGATTGGCGGCATCGTGTTCCACCGGGCCCGCGGAGGCACGCCGGTAGGTTTCCGACGTCACGATCAACCGGTGCAGCGACTTCATGCTGTACTTCAGCGCTATGAACTCCGAAGCCAGCCAGTCGATCAACTTGAGGTGGGCTGGCTTCCCACCCAACGTTCCAAAATCACTCGAGGCGTGATGCAGGCCGGCGCCGAAGTGCCATTGCCAGATTCGATTCACGGCCACCCGCGCGAACAATGGGTTATCCGGAGCAGTCAGCCAGTCCACGAACATCTCGCGCCGTCCGTCTCGCAACTCAGGTTTCGTGAGGGCAAATGGAAATCCTGGCTGCACCGGCTGGCTTAACATGGGGCGTGTCGGATCACCCGTCGTGAGCACGTAATTCGTTTGAGAAGCCCGCTTCGCATCTTCTTCCACCGTCCAAAACACCAGCAACGGTTCGGGCGCTTTCAAAGCGTTGATCTGCTTCAAATAGTCGTCGTACTGCTTCACTTCGTCCGGCGTCATGGCCTGTTTAATCTTGGGAGGATCGATCCGGAGAATGGGATAATAGTCGTCGAAAACCTTCTGCTCCACGGCGGTTCGCGATTTCTCGGGCTTGCGGATCGCCGCTTGCGCCTCTTTCGGAAGCATCGACAAACGCTCCTCGTAAAGGCGGCTGTGGTAAGGCTCGATGAACTTTCTCATCGCGTCCACAATTGTCTTGAGACGGGCCTCGTAATCCTCCACCGCGCTGCCTTGCGTAAAGAGCTGTTCGGCCGTGGCAAGTTCCACCGGACGCAACACCAGCGGATCAAGGAGGGCTTTCATCGAGTAAAAGTCCGTTTGCTTGATTGGATCGTAAAAGTGATCGTGGCACTTGGCGCAACCGACGGTCATTCCCAGGAATGCGCTTGAGATCGTTTCCACCGCGGAAATGGCCAACTGCTGGTCCGCGTCGGTTCTCGAAGTTGCGCCGCGGGCCAGGAAGCCGAGAGCGAACAGATCTTCGGGCCGCGGGTCAACCGGCGTCAAGTGCCCGGCCGCGGAAATCGTTCGGCGCTTCGCGGCGCGGTTGCCGCAAAGCTGCGCGCGCACAAACTCATCGTAGGGCAGGTCCTGGTTAAGCGCCGAGATCACCCAGTCGCGCCAAAGATGAATCCCCGGCGCAGCCGGCATATTCTCGTCGACGTCCGTATAACGCAGCACATCGAGCCAATGCCGCCCGTAGCGAACTCCGTACTGCTGGCTCGCCAACAATCGATCCACGACCTTGTCCACGGCTCCCGCGGATTGATCTTCGATAAATGCCTCCTGCTCCTCGATGGTTGGCGGCAACCCGATCAAATCGAGGGATACCCGCCGCAGCCAGGTTAGCTTGTCTGCTGGACCGAACAATGTGACTCCCTTCTCCCGGCAAGCTTCCGCAATGAACGCATCAATTGGATTTGTCGATGAACTGGCACTTTGCGGGATTTCCGGATGCGTGAGCGGCTTGAGCGACCACAGATCCGCGTACTTGGCCGCGCCTTTGGCGAAGCTCGATTCGGGAGCAGATATTAGCAACAGGCAAAGTGCCAGTTTGCCGATCACGGAAGCCGTTTTGGAGAACGGCCTGCCCAACAGTCCGGTGTTCTGGCTCACCGGAAAAGCGAATCGGAACCTCATGAAACCTTGTCTGACAACACCACAACTCTGTTGCAGCCGCAAGCGCGAACTCTGACCAAAGCCCGGCCTGGCCGTTTATATTGTATATGTTAGCGGTGTGCGCCCGTCCTCGGGCGCAGCAAGTTCCGCCG
>JBDTOW010000539.1:0-4153 GCA_039933075.1 Verrucomicrobiota bacterium
GTTCGCTCGCGCCACGATTTGCCAACTCCAACAGCAAGGATTGAACAATCACGCGGGTAACCTTCTCTTCATCCATCACTTGCGGCAGCGCCAAATGATACGTCCAGCCGTCAGCGTAGAAAGTTGAAGCGATCACAGCGTCCTGGTCGCGGGAGAGCTGTGGGCTGATGGTGATAAAAATTTTTCGCCCCTGCCGTTCCGGAATCGCGAGCTCCCGCAGCATCTGACGTTTGATCCGTTCGCAGGACACTGCTAAAAATTCGGGAACCAGGAGCCGGGATCTCGGGGCCACCGAATTAGTATCCGCGGCGCGCGGCACGCCGGCCGGGAAGACGGACGAAACAACGAACTGGCCGGAGCGGCTCTGCACCGACCAGCCAGCCAGCGATTGCGCCTGGATGCCTGACGCCATGGCGAGCCAACAGACCAGGATAATCAGCGTGGGCTTCATTCCTTTTTATCCGGAAATCCGAGTGGGGCTGAAGCGCGGCTGCATTCCGCATTGAGACTAATCGCCCGACGCAGCGGGCTTGGCGGGTTTGGCCGGCGAGGCGCCTGAAGCGGGCTTCGAGTCGGATTTCGTGGTCGATGCCTTTCCGTCGCCCGAGCTGGCGGGTGGCGAGTCCTTTTTGGCTGCCTCCTTATACTTTTCACTGCGATAATCAGTGACGTAAAAGCCGCTCCCTTTGAAGATTAGTCCGCCTCCGCTGACGATCATTCTTTTGACTTTGCCTTTGCCCCATTTTTTTTGGCCACAGCGATCTTGCGGACATACAGACAGTGCCTTGTCGGCAATGGACTGAAATTTTTCAAATTGCTGGCCGCATTTCGCACAAAGGTATTCGTAGGTCGGCATAAATCTCACTCTAATCATCCACCAATACAACTCATACTGCGAGCAGGTTGGACAAAATCCGGCTCGCCGATGTGATGGCGTTCTTCTTTTTGCCAGACGATAGATCGCAATTTGTCGGCGATCTCCTCGTCGCTCGCTCCGCCGCGCAGCAGCGGTTTCAAGTCACATTCGCCCAGGCTGAACAGACAGGTGCGGATTTTTCCATCGGCCGTCAGTCGCAGCCGGTTGCAGTGACCGCAAAACGGTTCAGTGACCGGCGCGATAATTCCGATTTCGCCGCGGCCGTCCGCAAACGCCCACCGGCGCGAGGTTTCGGAGCAGTTGGCGGAGGCGACCGGTCGGAGCGCGTAACGCGCTTGCAGGCGGCCGAGGATCTCCCTCCCGGGCACCACCAGTTCCCGGAGCCATGCCCGCGCCGAATCCAGCGGCATAAACTCGATGAAGCGGAAGCTGAGTTCCTGCTCGCGCGCGAAGCTTGCCAGCGCTTCAATTTCGTGGTCGTTAATTCCCCGGATGATCACCGCGTTGACTTTGACGGGGCGCAAGCCGAGCTCTTTCGCCAGCGCAATGCTCGCCAGCACTTGATGAAGTCCATCGCGCCCGGTTATTTTTTTGAAATTGTCGGGGTCCAATGAATCCATGCTGAAACTGATGCGGCGCAGGCCGGCAGCCCGCAACGCTTTGCCTTTTTGGAGAAAGAGAAAACCGTTGCTGGTCATCGCCAGGTCTTCGACGCCCGGAATTCCCGCCAGCCTGGCCACCAGTCTTTCCACTCCCTGACGCAACAGCGGTTCTCCACCCGTGACACGCACCTTCTGAATTCCCAGACTCACGAACAGTCCCACGAGGCGCTCGATTTCTTCGTAGCACAAAATCTGCGAACGGGGTTTCCATTCGCGCGCAATCGGCATGGTCGGGTGCGGGTTCTTGACTGAATCGAATTTTGTCCGGTAAAAGTTGGCCGCCTCCTCGGTTTCCGGAAGACAGTACAAGCAACGAAAATTGCAGCGATCGGTGATGCTGACCCGCAAGTCACGCATGATTCGACCGAACGAATCACTCAGCAGGCTGGCTGGGATCATTTGGGGATAGGCGGCGCGTTAGTCACCGCATTGATCTTTGCGCCGCCATCTTTTTTGATTTCCACGTCCAGATTGTAGTTGGTCCGAACCGGCGGTGCGACCATCCCTCTTTGCAACACTTCGGCGCCTTTGCGTTCATTGCTTCCGTAAAGTCCGCGCCGGATCCAGTCGAGCCGGCGCGCGATGGAAAGGTCCTCTTTCAGCTTCCTGACTTGTTCCCGGAGGATGGCGAGATCGTTGAATTGGCGTTCGAGTTCGGCTTTCTCGCCCTGCAATCGTTTCAGTTCCTTGAGCAACAATTCTTTATCGCCTTCCGAGGTCGCCAGTCTCTTTTCCGTTTCTGCGATTTGGCCCTCGAGACCGGTAATGGACGTGCGGAGGTCATCCAGCTTTTTATCTTTGTCGTCCAATAGGTTTGCCAGCTCGGCAATCTTGGCGTCGCGCTTGGCGAGTTCTTCCTGGGCTGCTTTGACGTCCGCCTCGACTTTCGCGAGATTGCCGGAAACATCGATCAGTTTGTTGGAAACGCTTTTGAGTTCCATCAACCGGTCGGTCAAATTGGTTTCGAGCGAGAAATTGACCTTGGCCTGTTCATCGAGTTTAACGCGGGTCTGCACCCATTGATTCGAGTGCAAGAGGATGCTTTCTTCATCGACATGGCGTTGTTCTTCGGCTTGCTTTTGCGTTCTGAGCAACGCGATTCCGAGGCCGAGGCTGATGCAGACCATGACAATGATAATGACAGTTGCGACGCGCATACGGCTTAAAGTTGCGCGGTGTAACCGCATTTGGCAAGTGCGTATCTCATCTTGAAATGCTCCGGTAACCGCTTAGAGTAGGAACATGCAACTGCCGCGTGAAGTGCCGGTCATGACTCTTCCCAATGTGATTCTTTTCCCGCAGGCGATGCTGCCGCTCTATATCTTCGAACCTCGCTATCGGCAGATGCTCGGTGATGCGCTGGCCTCGCACCGGATGCTCTCGGTCGCCATGCAAAAGCCGGGCCGCGTCCGGGAAAGCCCCTCCAGCGTCGCTGGCCTCGGCTTGATTCGCGCGTCGGTGGCCAACCAGAACGGGACTTCCAATCTGATCCTGCAAGGCATCGCGCGGGTGGAATTGACCGGCGTGGTCCAAACCAAGCCGTACCGGATTCACACGATTCGTTCGCTGCCGTCGAAGGTGACCAACAACGTCACCGTGGATGCGCTGACCGCCAAGCTTCGCGAACTGGTCAGCGAGCGACTCAAACGGGGCATGGACCTGCCGGTTCAGGTGGTCAAGAAGCTGGCCCAGCTCAATAAAGCGGCCGAGTCGGATGAGACCCCGGCCTATTCGTTGGAACATGTTCTCGAATATCTCGATGCGCTGGACGATCCTGATCAGATCGCCGACATCGTTTCGTGCACGCTGCTCACGGTTCCCGTCGAGCGACAGACGATATTGGAAACGGTCGTTCTTGAGGCGCGCCTGAAAAAGTTAATCCACTTTCTCATGGCGGAAATCCAGCGCCAGCGGGAAGATGATCGCTTATGAGGGAACCGCATTTGCCCGAGGACCAGCCGAGCAACGCCAGCCGTGAAGAGATGATGTCGGCATTGTTCGCCAATATGGTCCTGCAACAAACGAACCTGGCGCTGATGCTGCTCGGCAAAGTCCCCAATCCCGAAACCGGGCAACCCATGCAGGATCTCGACGCCGCGAAGATGTTCATCGACCAATTGGAAATGCTGGAAGCGAAAACCAGGGGTAACCTGGACAAGAACAAAGAGAAGCTGCTTGGCCAGAGTCTCACATCATTGCGGCTCGCTTTTGTCGAGGCGATCGAAGCACCCGCGACGGCGGAAGAAAACGAGTCAGAACCAATTCGTCCTCCCACCGCACCCGTGGCATCGAACACGCAAGAAGCAACTGCTCCTGCTGAAGAGGAGTCCCGGAAGAAATTTACCAAGAAGTATTAGCAGCTAGAACTATGACAACACTCATCCTCTCAGTTGTACCGTTTGCAGTTGTCGTCGGAGCATTCCTGCTCCTCCGAGTTTGGCTTGCCAGGCAACCTGACCGACTGGCGGCACGGCATCGCGGCTTGGGCGTTCTCATCTGGGTAGCCGCGCTGCTCATGTTGACCGCACTCATTCTGCGCTATGCCGCGCCCGGTTCAGCCCCAGCAATTCTAATTTTGATGACGGTGGGGAAGTGACTGAGGTTTTTCAGAATG
>JBDTOW010000540.1:0-4148 GCA_039933075.1 Verrucomicrobiota bacterium
ATAACGATGCGGTCAACGCCTGTTGGATGTGCGATGCCGGCCGGCTTAACTACAAATGGATTGGGCGTCCGGACCGCCTCACGCGAGTCCAAGGGCCGATGGCGAGGGTCGAGGGCTTAGCCTCCCAAGTCCAAAGTTCGAAGTCTAAAGTCCAGGGTCAAGCGACAACGTGGTCGGCGGTGCTCAAGGAGATTTCCGAACTGCTCACGAAAGCTCCAGTCCGCTCGGTTGCCCTCGTTGCCTCGGCGCGACTGACCAACGAAGAGCTTTTCCTTTTGAGCAAACTCAAGGCGAAGCTCGGCGCCCTGAGCGACTCGATCCCGCGCCTCGGTGAAGGCGATAAGTTCCTCGTCAACGCCGACAAGAATCCGAACAGCAACGGCGCGCGGCTCACCGGCATCGCGGCCACTCCCATAGGCTCGAACCTTTCGAAAATCGCCGACGGCATCCGGAGCGGAACGATCAAGACCCTCATCGTCTTCGGCGAGGATGTCACCCAACACGGAATCGGCGCCGAGTTGCTTGCTAAGCTCGAATCCCTGATCGTTTGCGACATTTTGCCGAACAAGACGACCGAGCTGGCGCATTACCTGTTGCCCGGTGCCGCCCATGCGGAGAAACGCGGTACGTTTACCAACGTCAAGGGTCGCGTTCAGAGATTCATGAAGGCGGTTGAACCGCCAGGCGACGCTCGGCCCGAATGGGAGTTTTTGCACGAATGGGTTTTCAATGTGACCGGCCAGAATGGATTTGCGACCATCGAAGGGTTGTTCAACCAAATGGCAAACGAAGTCCCCGCGTTCAATGGCCTTACCTGGGCGAACCTGGGCGACACGGGCGTGGCGATTCAGATTTAACTCAGAAAACGGGCTATCAGTTGATGGACTTAAATTTCATTATCATCACGCTCATCAAAATCGTCTGTGTGATTGGGGTGGTCCTGACGATGGTGGCTTACTCCGTCCTGGCCGAGCGCAAGATTTCCGCGTTCATCCAAGGTCGCGTGGGACCCAACCGAACAGCTCCGCCCTGGATCGAGGGGATACCTGTCATCGGCCCATTTCTGATCCGGCTTGGGATTTTTCAGCCGATTTCCGACATCATCAAGTTGCTGCTCAAGCAGGATTACACACCGGCCCATGTGCGCAAAGTTTACTTCTGGCTCGCGCCGGCTATCACGCTGATACCAGCCTTCCTCGTGCTGGCGGTGATTCCGTTCGGCTCGAACCTGGGCGGCGAGAAGATGGTGATCGCGGACCTCAATGTCGGCATTCTCTACACATTCGGAATCGTATCGCTCGGTGTCTATGGCACCGTGCTGGCCGGGTATGCGAGCAATTCCAAGTATCCATTCCTTGGCGGCATTCGCTCGAGCGCCCAGATGATTTCATACGAAATCGCGATGGGCATGTCGGTCATTCCTGTGTTTCTCCTCGTGGGCGGTTTGAACCTGAGCAAAGTCATCGAATATCAGGCAGAACATGGCTGGATGGTCTTTTACACGCCGCTATCCTTTGTAATCTTCCTTATCGCCGCCTTCGCCGAAACCAACCGTCTGCCCTTCGATCTGCCTGAATCGGAAACAGAACTGGTCGGAGGTTATCACACGGAATACAGCTCGATGAAGTTCGCGCTGTTCTTTCTGTCCGAATACGCAAACATGATCGGCAGTTCGGCGATGATGGTGACGCTGTTCTTCGGCGGCTGGACGCTACCGGGCTTTACGACGCCGGCAAATTCAATCGCCGCCGGTTTTTTGCACATTGGCATCTTCGTGGCAAAAATGCTTTTCCTCATGGTCGTATTCATTTGGGTGCGTTGGATGTGGCCGCGCTTCCGGTACGACCAGTTGATGGACCTCGGTTGGCGGCGTTTTATCCCGCTGGCGTTGGCGAACATAGTTTTTTACGCGACGGTTTTGTGGGCGAAAAGCTGAGTCGGGAACCGCGTTCGTAGCATGTGTTTAATGAGCAAGAAAGCGAAGGTAGGGACGGCGCGCTGCGCCGTCCGCGCCGCGTTCAGCGGCGCAACTCGGGGCGGGATTCGAACGCCGCTCGCCTTTCGTTCCGCCCGCTGGACGCTGGCAGGGACATCGCAGCGCGATATCCCTACCGCGCTAAACACATACAGTTTGTAAGAGCGTGGCAAGTTAACAAATTCGCCAGCGGTCTCACGACCGCGGCTACGGAGTTGGTAAATGATTGTAAAACGTGAACCATTGAATTTTTGGGAACGACTTTATCTGCCAGCGATTATTGGCGGATTAAAAGTTACGCTTCGTCACTTTTTCAAAAAGAAAGTGACAATGAACTATCCCGAAGAGAAATGGGTCGTGCCGGAAGGGTATCGCGGCGCGCCGTATCTCGTGAAGGATCAGGAAGGCCGCACGAAATGCGTGTCCTGCCAGCTTTGCGAATTTGTTTGCCCGCCGAGAGCCATTCGCATTCTGCCGCCCGGACCAGAAGTCGATCCAACCACCGGGAACGTCGAAAAGCGGCCGAAGGAATTTGAGATCAACATGCTTCGCTGCATCTTCTGCGGTTATTGCCAGGAAGTTTGTCCGGAGGAAGCGATTTTCCTCATGAAGGATTACTCGCTCACCGGCACAAGCCGGCAGGAAATGATTTACAACCAGGATAAGTTGCTCGCCCTGGGCGGAGTTCACAATGACCAGATCATGAAATGGAAGCAAAAAGCCAAAGAGGCGGAAGAGCAGAATGTTTTGAACCCAGAGTGAGAGAGCGCCTGATTTTTAATCACGAGAGATGCCCATGCAGGACGTTTTGTTCTATCTGTTTGCCGCGCTGACGCTATGTTGCGGTTTTTTGGTGGTGGCCAATCCGTTCAGCCGCAGCCCAGTCACCAGCGCCATGTTTCTGGTGCTGGCCATCGCGTCGCTCGCCGGGTTGTGTGTGCTTTTGCATGCGTATTTCCTCGCTGCCGTGCAAATCCTGGTTTACGCCGGCGCGGTCATGGTGCTTTTCCTCTTCGTCATCATGCTGCTCGATCTGAAAGAGGAAGAGCGACGCCGCATAAACAAATTTGGCTTGGTGGCAGGGCTGGTGTCGGTCGGAGCCTTGGCATTTCTGATGGTGAAAATCATTGTGCAGTCCGGCGTTGGCGCGGGACGGAGTCCGCAGTTGGATGGTGCCACGGCGCCCCTTGGCAAAGCGCTGTTCACGCAGTACCTGCTGCCGTTTGAAATCGTCTCGGTTCTCCTGTTGGTAGCGATGGTGGGGGTGATTCTCCTGAGCAAAAAGGACCTGCGATGAACACCTTCGACTTTCACCGCACAGGCGCTCAACGATTCAACGATTCAACGATTCAACGATTTAACGATTTAACGATTTAACGATTCAACGAGTTAACGATTCAACGAGTTAACGATTTAACCCATTTAACCGACTTTGCACGCTGGTCTCGAACATTATCTGGTCGTGAGCGCCCTGTTGTTTTGCCTGGGTGTCCTGGGCGTCGTCATGCGGCGGAATTTGTTGATCATTTACATGTCGCTCGAGTTGATGCTGAACGCGGCAAACCTCGCGTTGGTCGCCTTCTCGAGCTTCAACAATAACCTGAACGGCCAGGTCATGGTGTTCTTCATCATCACCGTGGCAGCGGCTGAAGTTGCCGTCGGACTGGCGCTCATTGTGGCCCTTTACCGCAAGCGGCAGACCGCCCACGTGGAAGATCTGGCAACCATGAAGCTGTAGCCATGAGTTTTCTTGCCTGGACAATTCTTTTTCTGCCTCTATTCGCGGCTATCGCGATCACGCTTTTTACTTTGAAAAACCGGGATCTGAGCGCACGGCTCTCCATCGGCGCGATTGTGTTGGGCTTCATCCTCAGCTTGATTTTGCTCCTGATAAATGGCGGCGAACGAGAACCGGACGTTCTGGTGCCGTGGTTGTCGGTCGGAGATCTGCATATCGATTTTGGTCTCCGGCTGGACGCGCTGAGCCTGCTGATGGTTCTCATCGTGACGGGCGTGGGCGGGGCGATCCATATCTATTCCTACGGTTACATGCACGAGGATCGAAGCGTATCGCGCTACTTCGCGTGCATGAGTCTGTTTACGTTCTCGATGCTCGGGATTGTCCTGTCGAGCAACTTCGTGCAGATGTTCGTTTTCTGGGAACTCGTTGGTG
>JBDTOW010000541.1:0-4139 GCA_039933075.1 Verrucomicrobiota bacterium
CTTGAACTAGATCGGAGCGCGGAGCATTGCTCCGCATCACCGCAGCGTAACAAGCGAACTTTGCGTTCCGTGGCCAAATGTCCATATAGAGCTTCAACCTCCAGGTCGAGGCTGCACTTGAACAGTTCCCAACGATCGAGGACAATTTGAAGAGATGAAACGCCGGCTGCAGAAACTCCGAGCGGCATGGGCTGGCCGGGCGCGTATGTTCAGCGTGGGGCAGGCATCCTTGCCTGCCGGTTCTGGCGGCATCCCTGCCGCCAGTGGAGCGCTCCGGGCAGGGATGCCCGGAGAACCGGCAGCCAGGATGGCTGCCCTACATCTGTACTCGAAACGACAAACACATACGGCGGGGCGAGACTAAGGTCATGAGCGGCGACAAACGCATTCCCACCGATGGTGGACCGAGCTTCGGGCAAACTCCATTCGCGGGTTTGAACAGCGAAGGATTACCGCCGGGGCCAAAAGAGAGTCCGGGAGCGTCGTCGGCGCCGCCGGCGGCGGAATCGACCGCGCCGCGGAAAAATCGAGGTCGAGTGGACATCAAACGTCAGACCGCGGGTCGTGGTGGCAAGACGGTGACGGTGGTCACCGGCTTTGTCGGCATCGGTCTGCCCGAAAAAGAGAAACTCGCCAAGCAGATCCAGAAAGCCTGTGGAACCGGCGGCACAGTGAAGGATGGAGGGATCGAGATTCAGGGGGACAAGCGCCCGGAAGTCGCGCGCATCTTGACCGAGGCCGGTTTCCGACCGGTGTTTGCCGGAGGGTGAGACGCCTAATCAACGACCAGTTTCACCGGCGCGTCACTTCGGAGGGCTTTTGAATAGGGGCATGTTTTATGGGCCTCCTCCATGATTTGTTGCGCTTGAGCTCGATCCACTCCCGGCAATTGCGCGTGCAACTCCACTGCCAGATGAAATCCGCCTGCGTCATCTTCCAGGAGACTTACTAAAGCCCTGACCTTGGAGTCCTTGACTCGCGCGTCTAGTTTTTTCGCAGCGTTAATCAGCGCGCCGTGATAGCACGCCGCGTAGGCGCTGGCGAATAACAGCTCGGGATTAGGGCCGCGCTTCTCCTCTCCCTTCACCAGGGGATTGCCCAACGTAATATTTATCAACTTGTCGGGCGACTCAACCGAACCGGAGCGCCCGCCTTTGGAAACAGCTTCTGAATTAAACAACGTTTTCATAAAGACAAGATAAAGGGACTGAAGCCGAAGGGCGAGACAATCCGGCAAAATCCCCCGCGCTTACCGTTTCGGTTCGGACAGCACGCGCACTCTTGCCACTTCTTTGGCCGAGCTGCACTCCTCCCCACTTGGCGAGTTCCGCAAATCATGTCCCCTTTCTCATCGAGCGGGCATATCATTATTGTGAATGGCGATCGCTTATGGATGACGTGCAACTATTACGGTACTGCCAATGCAGCGGAGCATCTCATGGTCAGGAATTCCAGGCAGGGAATTGCCTCTCAGGTTGGCAGGCGGACCAATCCTTGTTGGTTTTTGGTCTGACTCCTCGCTTGGCACATTATTGTTGCAAACTCAGTGATGAGTCCGTTCGACGACTTGGCCGTAATCCGCAATTAACAGGCAGTTCGCCGCGTGGCTTCGACAGGCATTTTGCCGTTCTTCCGTTGATAGGCCGCCCATGCAGCTTTCATCAGCCCGACGGCTTTGCGGCCTTTCCCATGCCATGCTCGAATGACCGGATCGCGTGTGGGATTTACACCCCTTGTGCAGTTCCATTTGTTGTCCACCGATTGAACGACGTCAGGATATTGCTGGCTCAGTTCGTTCATTTTTGCCTGTTCCTGCCACGAGTGTTCAACGGGTCCGGCATTCCGTACGTTGTCGAAAAACAAGCGCGCGGCTTTGGTGTTTCGCACAAAAATCACACCAGCGTTATAGTGCCAGGGCTGAGTTCCCCAGGGGAGCGGATTCCGACACATGCCGATGGGCGGTCCGTCAGGCAGTGCCCTCCGAAGATCCACGTCCGGCCTGACAATGAGCGTATCGGCATCCAGCCAGACGACCAGTTCAAACCCCGCCGCCAGCATCATGTGGATTAAGAGCACCTTGTCCCAGACAGGTGGACGATCGAGCTGAACACTTCCTCGAACGGCCCAAAAACTCAGATCATGCCGGGCCGCGTAGGCGTTGTGCTGTTCACCGCTCAAATTGAGCATCTGGATATAGGCGCCAGTAGCTTGCTGAATGAGGATCGCCTTAATCGCGCTCTGTTCGACTCGGCGAATTTTGACTGGCTCAGTATAGAATGAGTTGGTCGCGGTGGCGGAGACGGCCTTCGCCGCCGCTTTCGCTTGCTTTGGTGAAAGGTACCTGAGCACGCCTCCGTCGAAATATTTCTCGATCTGCCGGATCACATCGGCGGAGGTGATCATATCCATACAACGTGGCAGCTTGCCAACGACATCGACGCACAAGCGATCGGATTGGTCGCGCTCGTCTCCGTCTCCCAAAGCGACGGTTCGAGCCTTCCAGCAACCACCAAGGGCGCAGCAGGGGAGTTGCCCAACAGTATGAATGAATTGATGGTGGGGATAAGCTTCCCAGTGGACGGGTTCGCGACCGCCAGCGATGACCACACAGGGCCGGTTGGGCGGCTTTCCGTCTCTGACCTCGACAGCCGCGGCCAAGTGCATGGCCCCCGTCACGCCACAAAGAACTCCCTGCGAATGATAGACTAAGCGCACCAATTGCCGGAGATCGGTCTTTCCACGAAGGTCAACGACGCCATTCAGTTTCGGGTGATGATGCCCCCGCTCTCCGACCTGGACGAATTGAATTCTGCCTCGGAAGTGATCGACAACTTGCTGGTAACGCTCCGTTTGCCACCACTTAATCGTCATGTCGAACTTACCACCTGCGACCACAATCCAGAACGGAATCTCTTCGCCCGCGAATTCGCGCACTTGGGAATACCACGATTTTTCCAGATCGGATATGTGAATGTCACCCTTAAAGGCCGTGGGCCTGATGTTCAATTTGAGGTGATCATTCAAGAAATCGATGAAACCGTGCAGGCAATGGTAGGGAGCCTGGTTGGAACGACTGATCAGCGGATAATCACAATCGATGATCTCGCTTGCCGGATCATTCTCGTCCAACGGGGTAATATTTGGGTTGTAATCCCAAAGTTCAGTGCAGGACGTGCGAACATCCGTGACAAATTGATTGGGATAACACTCGTGCAGGTCGCGCACCGCCGCGGTTAGCATGACGATGTCGCCTGGCGAAAGAAGATTTCGCAGAATGAGCTTCTTCACGCTGCCTCACTCGTCAATCACCAATGGACAATCCCTAAAAGGCTGAGTTGCTTTTAATGACGGGAATTTGCGACCTTAGTTATCGGAAAAAAGCGGGAGAGACGCAAGCCAAATATTACAGTAATTGATTTGTCGAATCAATCGGTCCCTTTTTCGACAAAATGATGGGTTGACATGGCGGGTTGTTTTTGATGCTATCGCCGTTCCCTGATCGGGAAAATTATGTACGCTGTTTTAGAAACCGGCAGTAAACAATATCGCGTCGTCGCTGGCGACAAACTGGAAGTCGAGCGCCTCTACATCGAAGCGGGCCAGCCGGTCACTTTCGATCGCGTTTTGTTGGTGAACAATGACGGAGCGCTGTCGATTGGCACTCCCACCGTAGCCAATGCCAGCGTGGTTGCGGACGTGGTGGGACACATTCGCGGCCCTAAGAAAATCGCCTTCAAAATGAAGCGCCGCAAAGGTTATCATCGCACCGTCGGCCATCGTCAGGAACTGACGATTATCAAGATTACTGAAATCAAACTCTAGCTTTTATGGCACATAAAAAAGGTCAGGGAAGTGTCCGCAACGGCCGCGACAGCGCCAGCAAACGGCTTGGCGTGAAGGAATTTGGCGGTGGATTTGTTACCGCCGGGAGCATCCTCGTCCGCCAGCGCGGCACCAAGTTTTTCGCGGGAAAAAATGTCGGCACCGGTCGCGACTGGACGTTGTACGCCCTGGTGGACGGCAAGGTGAAGTTCGACAAGGAAAGCCGCCGGGTCAATATCGTGCCTGAAGCCGCGCCCGCCAACAATTAGCTGTTGCTCAAACGAGTTTTGCGGCGAGGTCCTAGGCCTCGCCTTTTT
>JBDTOW010000542.1:0-4137 GCA_039933075.1 Verrucomicrobiota bacterium
ACGAGATTGGACATCGATTCCAGCATGTTCTCGCCCGCGAAAATGTTTCCATAGAGACGGAAACTCAAAGTCACTGGCCGAAAGAGAATCGTGACCACCTCCAAGAGCCCCACGATCATAAATATCCCCACCATCAGTATTTTGAGGGCGCCGGTTGTCTCGCCCTTTGGACCAAAGATATGCAGCAGAAAGCCGCCGAGCCCGTTGGCCTGCAAGGCCCAGACGATCCAGCAGAGGAAAAAAATAATCGCCATGGCCAAGGTCATGTTGAGGTCGGCATTCACTCCGCGAAACAACGGCCGGCTGATGTGGCGAAGATGACCATCCGCATCCGGCACACCCCAGCCAATCGTGCCGATACCAGGAATCAACCCAGCCCAGTTGGCAAACAGGATGAAAATGAAAATCGTGGCGAAAAACCAGAAGGTTTTCTTCACGAGATCGTGGCCAATGATGTCGGCCAGGAATTCGTAAAGACTTTCCACCAGCCATTCCCAGAAATTCTGTGCGCCCTCGGGAATTTCCCTGGCGTTCTTCATGGCAGCGCGCGCGAAAATAATCAGGAGAGCAGCCACGATCCAACTGACGATCATCGAGTTGCTGACGAACCCCTCCTCCGTCAGCCTCACCGCATGGGGTGTCAGACCGTGCTCGGCTTCGTGCCCGCCGGGCTCGTTGACGGCGGGAATCACCCGGGCAGCTTCGGCAGCGACGGGCGCGTCCGCGCAACGGCCGAAAACCGTCGCGCCGACCAAAATCGCCAGTGCCAGGATAGTGCGTAATGAGTGCATCCAACCTAAGTGAACGCTGACTTTGGGGACACTTATCCCCAAACGAAAGTTTCATCGAAAGCGGTGGAGAAGTTGCCTCATCGTGAAATTTTTCACAAGCGTTTTTTACAAGATTTTTATGAGATATTTTTGGATAGGGATTCGACACGCTTGCGCCCATTTGGGTTCTTGTGCTTAAGTGAATCCAGCAATGCCAACCGCCCCCACACCCAGTCAGAGCGCCGAGGATTATCTGGAGCGCATTCACGAACTCATCGAAGAAAAGGGCTACGCCCGCGTCGTGGATATTGCCTCATCGCTACAGGTCAAACAGGCGTCGGTCACTAACATGGTCCAAAAGCTCGGCGAGATGGGTTACCTGAATTACGAAAAATACCGGGGACTGATCCTGACCGCGAAAGGACGCGAAATCGCCTGTAACATCCAAAAGCGGCACGAGACTCTTTCCCGATTTTTCTCCGTTCTCGACCTCGATGCCGACACCCAAAAGGCCGACATCGAAGGAATTGAACATCATCTGAGTCCCGCGACGGTCAAGGTTCTGGCGGATCTCGCGCAGTTTTTCGAAGAAAGTCCGGAAACGCTCAAGCAGTTCCTGCGTTCACGAAAAGGCCGAAAAAAATAGACGGTCACCTAAGCCGTAACGATCCAGTTCAACCACCAATGGACACTAATCAACACGAATGAAGACAAGCCTTTTCACCGCATCGACCGCACCGAAACGGGTTCACTAAACAGTGAGCGCCGGAGAGTCGAGTGAACGTTTCCCGCAGTCCTTTCCATTCGTGTCCATTCGTGTTCGTTCGTGGTTTCTTACTGCATCGTCGCGGCTAAGCACCTGTTGGGACTCAATCGAGACGACCGGAGTTCTTCCTTCAAGCCCCGAGCCCCGAGCAGTCTTCCAGAGCCGCGATCCAACGCCGCAGCGGGGTCCAGAAACTTAGGCAGCTCACCCAGGGGCCTCTTGGCCGCCGTTTCTCGTCGGAGTGCGGCGACTTCTCCCCGTTTCAAGACTGCGCCTTCATCGGCGATGCCAGGGAGAAGCTTTCCCCGGCCATGTGTGAACAATTCACACATTGCGGTTGACAATCCACGATCTATATGTGAACTATTCACACATCGATGATCAATTTGAATCAAAACGAACTGGAAACCCTAAGAATCCTCTGGGAGCAAGGTGAATTGAAGCCCGCCGACATCCAGTCGCACTTCTCCTGGCCCATTGAAAACGCAACGCTGCGCTCGGTTCTGCTGAACCTCGTGGAAAAAGGACATATCGCCAGAAATTTGCAAGGGAAAGCGTTCCATTATGCGGCTCGCGTGCCCAAAGCCACACTGCTCCAAAAAATGATGCGGACCGTGGCCCGCGTTTTTGCGGGAGGTTCCCACCTGGAACTGGTCGCTCAACTGGTGGAGACGGGAGACATCAAACCGGCTGACTTGAAATCGATCCGCCGAACGGCCCGGGGAGGTTCCTGGCCAAAAACAAAAAGGAAGGCACCGTGAATTCACCGCTATGGTTGGCGCTGCCAGCCGGGATGATGATCCTTCTGAAATGGACTGTATTGCTGGCCCTTGGCTGGATGATGCACGGGCCGCTGCGCGAGCATCATGCCCGCTGGCGGCTGATTCTGTGGCGGAGCATTCTCTCCTTCGCATTGCTTCTCCCGGTCCTGCATTTTCGTCCATTATTCAAAATACCGGCGCAGGAGGCTTCTTCGGCTGCTCCTCCACCGGCGCAGCTTTTCGAATCAACGCCCGCGGTTAACTCCGACACACCAGGCCGGGATAATCCATCGTCTTCGTCGGTGTCGAAGAAAAGTACTGAGGCACTCACCCTTCAAAACAACGTCGTCGGTTCTTCTGAAGGTAAAACATCGTGCAAGCCGCTCTCATGGAAAAGTATTCTCGCCGCGATTTGGGCTTTGGGGTTCTTTTACGGAACCATCCGGCTGGTCCGGCTTCACTTTGAGCTATCGCGCTTGAGAAGAGAAGCCGCCGACGCGAGTCCTTGTCTTCACGAGCAGTTGCGAACCGTTCAAACAAAGCTCGGCTTCCAACGAAAAGTAGGAATTCAAATTTCAGATTCCATCAGTTCTCCGTTTGTTTGTGGGTTGTTGCAGCCGACGATTCTTCTGCCGGGAAAACTGGCGAACGATCTATCGCCCAGCGAAATTTCTGCGCTGTTGAGCCATGAAATAGCTCACTTGCGGGAGAATGATTTAGTCTGGTGCATTGGCTGGAGATGGATGAAGGCCATTTTCTGGTTTCATCCGCTGATCTGGCAAATTCCGGCGGCACACAACCTTGCTTGCGAACAGGAGGCTGATCGCATCGCCTCAGGCGCACTGAAGGACCCGGGATTTTATACTCAGTTGCTGGCTCAACTGGCCCTGCGTGTGGTTGCACTTCGACGCGCTGAAGTGAGCCTGACCTTAAACGGAGCGTCGCAAATTGCGCGACGACTTCGGCTTTTGAGCCGGGGCCCCAGAAGCACCTGGAACTTGAAACATTCTCTGGCGGCCTTTGGCATGGCGGTGGCGTTGTTGCTCGTGAGCGCTGGATGGGGATTTTCCAGGATCAACGCAGCGGAGACAAAAAAAACGGCGGCGGTGAAGTTCAAACAAGTTTTAGTCTTGGTTCAGGATGAGAGCGGAAAAGCTGTGGAAGGCGCGACCATCGAGCCTTACGCACTTCGAGTTAAAGGCCCTCGTTGGGTAGATCATTACGGCTGGAGCACAGAATTATACGGTGACCGCCCGAGGGTGACGACCGATAAGGAAGGCAAGGCGTTGGTGAAATATCCTGTCGTTGCCCTGCCCGCCGAGAAGCTGCTCACTGGTCTGATCAGCTTTACCCTCGCCCACCCTGATTTCACCCCAAGCACAGGTGATGCGCGCGTTAACGAGTCGAACCAACCTGTCCGGTTGACTCATGGGATCCCATTGGAAGTGTCGGGCTACGTTGGCAAGAATCACGAACCAGTGGCGGAAGTCTTCGCTCTTCTCGGTGGCGAACCTGGTCCGAAAGCAAAAGATTGGCAGAAAAAAGAGAACGGTGGTCTCGCTTACAACCAACTGTCGCCGGGCGGTCACATGGTGCAACTCATGGGGAAAGCACCCTCGGGAGAGATCGTTTACAGCGAAGCCGTTGCGTTTACTGCCGAACATGGCAAACTCTGCAAGCTCGCGCTGGAAATGAAACCCGGGATTCGTCTGGTAGGACGGCTGGATGACAACGTACCGCGTCCGGTGAAGAACGGGCGCGCGATCATCTGTGTGCGCCCAAAAGAATATCCTGCGACCGCTGTGCCGGAAGATTTGGGCGCTCTCCATGAAAAATATGG
>JBDTOW010000543.1:0-4122 GCA_039933075.1 Verrucomicrobiota bacterium
CCGACGCCATCACGAAAGATGAGTTTGGCATTGTCCACAGCGCCAACACCGCGCGTTGCATCGGCTGCTCGAATTGTGTCCAGGCTTGTCCGTTCGGCGTGCCCAAAAAAGTCGAGCCCATTGACCTGATGATGAAGTGCAACATGTGTTACGACCGCACCAGCGCGGGCAAGAAACCCATGTGTGCCACGGTCTGCCCCAGCGGGGCGCTTTATTTCGGCACGCGCGAACAAATAGGCCGAAGCCGGCCGAACAGCACGCCCGTCAACACATTTCGTTTTGGCCGGCAACTGGTCAAAACCAAGGTCAACATCATGATGCCCAAAGGCGCCACGGAAATCGTGGTGGACAGTGAATGAATCCGACCAGCTCTCTCCCCGAAAAGTCCGCGCCCGAAGTGGATTTTCCCATCGAGCGTGTCGAAGCGGAACACGTATCGCGTCGCGAATTCACCAAATTCCTCTGTCTCGTTTCCGGCGGCATGGCCGTGGGCAGCGGTTGGGTCGCCGTGAAAGACCGCCTCTTTCCACCGCATCGGATTCAAGGCGAGGCCTTCGTCTGTAACGCCATCGAAGTGCCATTGGGCGGCACCTATCCATTTACCGTTCCCGGTTCGAAGACGCCGTTCATTTTGATTCATCTCAACGATGGAAGCTGGCGTGCCTACGAGCAGAAGTGCACCCACTTGTCCTGCGCCGTCTTCTACCAACCACAGGCCGACAAGATTCAATGTCCTTGCCACAACGGTTGGTTCGATGCCCGCAACGGCAGCGTTCTGCAAGGGCCGCCGCCACGACCGCTGCCGCACCTGGACGTCGTGATCAAAGGCGAGGAAATCTACGTCACCGAACCGAAAGCGACATGAGCACTTTCCGCGAAGCCCAACGTCAGGCGCATCCAACCAAAACCAACACCCTGCTGCTGGGTGTCATGTGCGTGCTGATTCTCATCGTCAGCATGCAGGTATGGTTGCTGACAGCGGCATTGAATGAATCCCTCGACGGTCACAACGCGGTCAAATGGCCTGCCTTCTGGGTATCGTTGCTCCTGTTCGGTTCGGGAGCCGCTTTGCTGCGCTACCTTCCGTCTCCCATCCGGCTGCCCGTGCGCGAGGTGGTGCGCGAGGCGTTTCCTCATGCCGCGCTGGCCTGGCGCACCTTGGGCATCAGCGCCGTGTCCTTGGCGCTGGCGTTTGCCGTCTGGTTTATGTGGTCAGCGATTCCGCTGCGGTTGCAGGAGGCTGGATTTACTCTTTCTCGCCAGCAGCTTTTCTGGCTTACAGCCACCCCCGTCCTGCTTGGCTCATTCCTGCGAATCCCTTACGGCCTGATTGTTTCCACGTTCGGAAGCCGGCGTAGTTATACCATTGTCACATTGCTGCTCCTGCTTCCGTGCGTCGCCACCGGCCTGGCCGTGAAGAATCCGGCCACGCCTTACTGGATTCTTCTCGGGTGTGCGGCGCTCACCGGGATCGCGGGCGCGAACTTTGCCACTTCGATGGGCGTGATCAACCTCTGGTTTCCGAAGCAAGCTCAAGGCACCGCGCTGGGAATCAATGGGCTCGGAAACTTCGGCGTGACTCTCGCCCAGTTCACGATTCCGATCGTCATTGGTTTTTCCCTGCTGGGCGCGTCGGCAAGTTCACCCGGCACGCCCGCGCGTTCCATTCATATCGAGAACGCCGCTTTCATCTGGATTCCTTTCATTCTCATTTGCGCGGTTGCGATCTGGTTTGGAACCACTGATTACGCGGTGCAGCCCAAGACGCTGGCTTCCCAGCTCGTGGTGGGCAAACGGTTGCATACCTGGGTGCTTTCGTTTCTCTATTTTCTCACGTTCGGATGTTTCGTCGCCATGGGCGCATCGCTGCCGCTCATCATCAAGGAGGTCTTTGCGACGGCTCCGGGGGGAGCGCCAAAGCCGCTGCTTTTTGCGCCGTGGGCGGCCGCGGCCGCCACTCTCATGCGCCCCGTCGGCGGTTGGCTGGCGGACAAATTTGGCGCGGGGTTGATCACCTCGATTTCCATTTCGACCATGGCCCTGGGTGGCTTCAGCCTCTCCGGCTTTCTCCAGCCGGACCAGTTCAAAGGATTTTTTGTGGTCATCCTGGTCATCTGCGCGGCGGCCGGACTTGGCAACGGCAGTGTGTTCAAGATCATCCCGCTCGTGCTGAGCAAAGAAGCGGGTGCGGCCATTGGCATCGTGAGTTGCCTCGGGGCATTAGGGGGATTTGTGCCACCGTTACTTCTGGGTTGGACCATGGATCATCTCGGCAGTCCGGCTTGGGCCTATACCGGGATGGCGCTGTTTGCTTTGCTGTGCCTGGCAGTAAACATCTGGTTCTATCACCGCCGCACCTCTCCCACCCATTGTTAAGCTCCCCCGAGCACGCCTCGCTGAACTTCAGCCGCGCATCAGGAGTTGCGAACCGCCTCGTCGCATCATATTCTCTCCTTGCAAATGGTTCCATTATTCCAACTTTTTGAATTCTCTTATCCGGATGGCTTCCTGTTCTATGATCGCTCTGGGGCCTTGTCACGCCGTCTTCAGGAGATCCTCCCAGGCTTGGCATTCAAGACTGCTTCCCTCGACCAGCGGGACTTCGTTTTGCCTGACGCAAATCTCAACCTGTTTTTTGGAACCACGGTTTCCCTTATCCAAACGCTCGCACCGGACCAGCAGGAATTCCCTTCGACTGCCGTCCGATTTCTTCAAACTGTCACAGACGTTCTGGAAGTTAGCCAGTTGAGTGAGTTCCGTTTCCGTTATGTGCTTGGTAAACCATGTAGTTCCGACGAGGAAGCTCAGAAACTGATGTGGCCGCTTGTGCCTGAGGAGTCCAAAGCAAAAATGAGCAGCTTGGCCGAGCCGCCTCAATGGCAGGCCATTCAGGGTGAATTCCTGCTCTCCAATCTTGCGTGCCAATCTCGGATTGCGATTCTATATCTGATTCCCCACGAAAAGCTGGCGCCGGATGAAGCAAAATCAGGCCGGCAGCTTCCGCATATCACTTTTCAACTCGATGTCCGCGGATTGGCGCCGGTCGATGTGGCGAAATTCGACGCCGAAGCATTTATTAAGAATGTGCGCGACAACCACACGCACGAAATCCTCTCGAAGCTCGCGCCCCATCTCACGTGACCTATGGCAGATCCCAATCTCACCCCAGCTTCTCGTCAGATCGAAGCCCTACTTGATAATGGGAAGAAGAATCCTCTTGATGACTTCGTGCGGCAGGAATCATTGCGCCGGGTCGAGGCGAGTGGTGCTGCTCCCAGCAGCTACGATATATTTGCAGTTCGCCGAAATGACCAACTCGGTGACGAGGTTCTTGGACCCAAGCGTTTACATGTCGGAAATTATTCGGAAGAGGTCCTGTATGGTATTGCCGGCAGCCCCATGTTGCGATTCCGTTCCGCCATCCAGGATCTTAAAAGCCGGGCGGAGAGAGCGGCGTCTGCGGACCCAGCGGAGGTGGAATATGGCCATCAGGTCGCGCTCGTTTGGGCCGAAGTGGGACGGCTTAAGGAATTCATCGGCAGTTCCCCTGTGATTTCCGAGATTGTCGCGGAACTTCGAACCGCTCGGTTCCAATTTCTTGGCAAGGACGCACCAACGGCAGTCATGCAGGCGATATCGTCGGCGCTTAGCCTTGTCACACAGGCGAAACGCCTTGATGCATCGCTGGTGGATCGCGTCGTCGAGGTTCTTGAGATAGGGGGAATTGATTCTCTGGCTCCTGATGTTCTCCGTGATCCGCATGGCTGAGGCTTTCCTCGATTCCAGTATTCTGATAGGGCTCGTCTTCCGCCACGCCGGAGAAAGGGCCAGTTGCAGGGCTGTGCTTCCTGTTGACAAAGCGGCTGTTTGCTCGCGCTACGTCATCTTTGAGGTGGCCCGAGGATTCCTGCGCAGCCTCATCGCCCTGCACAACTACTCTTTCGAATTCACCTCCTTTGCCGATCTCCATTTGGCCGCTTACTCTGGCCAACTGCGATTTAAGCCTTACAAAATGTACACATGGCTCGGAGCATTTACCGATTATCAAGCCGCACTTGAGGCGGAGGATGGTCCGTGTGAAGAACGGCAACGGGAGCCGCTGCACGTGCGAGTAGATGGCAT
>JBDTOW010000544.1:0-4118 GCA_039933075.1 Verrucomicrobiota bacterium
CGCTTGGGGTGGCCACCATGTCGTTCAACGTGGCAACGCCGCCGGCCCATTGATCAAAGGTGACAGGCGGAAGAACCGCCGGCTTTCTAGCGCTGGAACCGTCAACGAGTAACGCTGATCCATGAAGTTGAAATTGGTTTTGAAGAAGGACCATGCGAACAAATCGGTGGAGCTTTCCAAAAGGTAGTTGAGGCTGGGGTGGCCAGACCAATCCAGGGCTATTTCTTGTTTGCCGGTTCGGCTGATTCGCAGGGCTGGACGCAACAGACTCTGCCTGAGTTGTCGCCGAAGAAGCAGAAAATTTTCCGGCGGTTCATGGAGAACTCGTGCTTTTGCGTAAATCTTTTGGATCGCTTGCTCGCAAATATCTTGCGCCTCGATCGTGCGACCGAGCGCGTAAAGTGCCAGCACTTTGATTCGCAGACCGGCAAAGTTTTCAGGAAAGGCGGCGAGCAATTGACTGATCCAGTTCAAAGCAGCCTGTCCATTTTGGAGGAACAATTCATAGAAGGCCAATTGGGAAAATTTGTTTTCGGCCTGCGCTTCAGTGAGGACGAGTGGCTCGGCAAGAATCTCCAAGCTCGCTGGTGTTGATTCAGTTGTTCCGATCCAGGCACCGGGCAAAGTGACGCCTATGGTATCCAGTGTGACCGCCAAGGAGTAACTGCCTTTGGATAGATTCAACGTCTGTTGCGGCGTCAGCCATCGGTCCAATTGGGCGTAGTGAGTGTTGTCGAGCGTAATCGTGGCATCCGCCGCGATGCTGCTATTGAAAGGCCAGGCTTGCGGTTTCTCAGAAGCATCCAGCACGTCCAGCCGGATCGAATTGGTCCACGGCCCCACAGTAGCGGCCAGCACCGTGGGCGTGGGATCCGAACCAAAGGCCGTCGGACTCATCACCGTGATTGAAACCAATAATGGCATCCCGGGAAAAATTTGAGCGTCCCCGGAATCGTTGACGCTGACGGAAACCGATGGCTCGGTGTCGGCGCCAAACGACGCAAGAGAAATCAGCAGGGACAGCAAGCAGACAAACCCGGGTCGATTCCGGTGCTGCTTGGTTTTGTTTGTCACTCGAAGTTGCGGTTTCATCGGTTGTGGAGGTCGCAGAGGTTATAAACGTCGCTGACGCATAGTTGTCCTTTGCAGTTACCGCGCTTTGGCGCGGAATCGCCGTAACGCGGTTGAAGATTGTTGGGGCGATTCGTGCTATTGATGCCGGTGCCCGTGGCGGTCTTGCAAAGTGTGATGCCGTCGATTTCATCGACGTCGTAACGCACGTTGCTGTTTTTTTTCCGATATGCCCATGCAGCATTGTAACGCATGTAACAATTCTCTACGCCCGAATGCTGCCCTTGTGGCACTCCGATCCAAATCTGAATCGTATTCGTACATTGAATCGTATTCGTGCATGCTGGAAACCACGATTGCACATCGCTGAGAGCCGAGCTGTTATCCTCGTAGCGCGGGTCGATTTGGAGAAAGTTCTCGAAAATTACGCCATTTTTATTCTGCCACATGACCTCCTCTTCATCTTTGTCTCCGTGGTGCCAGACGGCGCAGGTATGGGACAACTCGTGCGCGACGGTGGCGGAACCTGAGAAAGTGATGATTCTAGAGCCGTTGTAGTTGTCCACAGTTCCCCAGCCAGACCCACGCGGATCTATGGAAATCGTAAGGTATCGTACGGGCGTCCCACCTTGTCCGCGGTTATCGATGTCGGGATCCGGACCAGCGTAAGAAGTAACTGAGGACGATGTGTCGGAGACTTGCCGCCTGATGATGGCAATCCCGTGTTGATCCACAATGTGCGGCGCGGAGCCACTGTTATTAAAGTTGACGAACGTATCGAAGGACTCGCCGTTGGCTCCGAAGGGCGCATGAAATTCCTCGGCTCTCATTCGCGGATGCACCAGGAGTCCGGTTTGCGCCGCGAACAGATAAATGCCGCGGACGGAATCCGCCGTTCTCAGCCGATCCAGCACAAAAAAATCTTTGCGTCGAGGATCCAGGCGAAGGTGCTTCAGATTTTGCGAAAAACCGCGGTATTCTTCGTAGAGCGAAAAACCGTCCCCCTTGTCCCCGTCGCCCGTCGGGTTGTCTTCGCTGTCGTCATCATCGGCCAAGCCGGTCGCGTTGTTGTCCTCTTTCCACTTGTCGGCAATGAACGAGGTCGGTTGCCGTCTCGGCAGGAGCAGCGGCTTCTGTGCTTTGGTCGGATCCTTTTTCCAGTAGCCGACGATGGTCTGGCCATTGACTTCCGCAGTTACTTTAAGCTCGCCGTACGCGCCGAAATCGAAACTGGAGACTCCCACCCTTGCGCTCAAGTACCCTCCGTCAGGAGTCGTGGCGGTCATTCCCCCATTTTGAATTTGAAGCGGGATGGCGACCAGCGGCGGCTGGTTGAACCGAGCTTCAAAGCGCAAGTCCGACTTGGTGTCAGCGAATTCCTGGTGGGGTCGGTTCAAGCAAACGCCCGGCTCGGAAGAAACTTGAAGCAGCTCGAATTTGAAATTCTTGGCCTGGCTGGCCACTGGCGGCAGCCCGTTCGTGGACTGAAGTCGAGCGATGAAAAACAGATTTGTTCCCGCTTTGTTCCAATCCTTCAAGTCGCCGAGCGGCAGCCAGTCTTCGTAATCGTCGGACTCAACCACAACCTCCAATTCCTCCGGCTTTGGGATGAGCGTCCAAGTCACGACCAATTGCATCGTACGTGAAAAGTACGCCCAAATGGGGGCGACAGCGCCATTCCCCAGAGAATTGAAATCCAACGTCAGGATCCTGGACCCGCTGAGAATCAACCCGCTCGCGGGTAATGTGTTGGTTGTCGGAGGACCCCAGGAGATCGCCAATTGCTCCCTGTCCGTCCCAAGCACACCCTGGTGAACCAGGTTCAAGGATATTCCCCCGAACCCGACCACGTATTGGTTTGCATTTGTGTCAATCACCAGACTGAACGGCCCAGTTACATAATCGAGATCGATCGTCGTCGTGGCGGGATTGGGACAGGCGCTTTTGGCCTGGTCCGTAACACTGCCCTGAACCGGGATCTTTTCTTCGACGTTCTCCCACTGCCACTGGCCGTCGAGTTCGGATAAATTCGATAGGATGATCCCAGAAGCGGAAAGACTTTGCCCGATGGTGTAATCCGTCGTGCAGCCGGCGATTGTCTGGCTATAGGTCCCCGATACGTCGTGGTGAAAGTCGCCCCGCCAGCTCTCGACCCCGAGAAACCGGGCCGGATCCTCGGCTGCCTGGGCCGTATTCCCGACTCGAGGCAGGAGCTCACAAAAGGCAATGATGAGGGCCGCTGTCTTAGCGATAAGAATTTGCCTTTTCACCGGATGGGACTCCTATCAGGGTGAACGGACGATAGTCGTCCGAAAGGATGACTTCAAGGAAAAACCTTACTTCGGATCTTCCGCTGGAACACGCAACGATTTGGCAGTTTTGGCGACCGTCTGCCCTTTCTATGAGAGCAGCGCGGTCCACAGCCACTTGGCCTGCGGGAGATCAGTCAATCCTGTGGATTCTGTAATCGAATCACTCTCGCACAAGAAAGCCCGAATGATGCCCGCCTTACCTCAACTCGCATTGGTCTTTTCGATAAACCGATAGCTCGCGTGACAGTCGTAATCGATGCCATGCTTTCCTTTTAGCTCCTGTATGTCGGCCAACGTCATCTCGGTATGCGGGCTGGCCACGCCACCACTCGACACTTTTTCGAACGTGTGAAGAAACGTTTCTTCGAGCACCTCCCCGACACTCATATTTTTGTGTCGCGCCAGGTCGCCCATCAACGCGGCCAGGCGCTTTTCAATCCGCGTTTCGAACGCCACTCGCTCGATTTCCATTTTTGGTTCGCGCATGGGGATGCCGTGACCGAACCGGATCACGTGTTGGTTGGGATCCCGAACGTGGATTTCTCAGGACAGGGACACGCTAAAGCGCCTGCAAGTCGAGACCGCCGCCGGATTCGTCGCCCACTGGAATGGTAGGTGAGTGATGAAGAATCGACACCTCACATTAATCCTTTCTATGAATCTTCGAATCGGAGCGCGGATGCCCACATCCGCGAGTACACCCACCAATGGGATAGAAACGCGGATGTGGGCATC
>JBDTOW010000545.1:0-4116 GCA_039933075.1 Verrucomicrobiota bacterium
CCAAGGTTCTCATCAACCTTCGACGACCATTAAGGAGGTCTACGTCTTTGCCTTATGTCGCGGCTTCCGTCAGCATCTCAACTCCCATCCCCAGAATCCTCATGAGCTCTGTTCCTACGATCTCTACTAATCGTGCCGCTCCTTCGCCGGTCCCCAGAGTGGCCAAGGAAATTCTCTCTCTTGCCCCACCCGCCTTAGCCCCGGAAGAGCTCGTCCAGTGGCGCGAAGATCTTCAAGTGCGTCTGGAGCGGATCCACCAGCACCCCGAACAGGGCTTGGGCTTTATCGAGGAGCAGGTCCGCCAATGCACGCTGGAACTGCAACGCAAGGTCGTGGAGCGAGCCATGCAAGCCAAGGCCGATTCCATCGATGAACATTGTCCGTGCTGTCAGACGCCCTTGATCGAAAAAAAGCGGCGCGTGCCCAAAACGATCCGCTCTTATTGCGGCTCGCTGCGACTGTTTCGGACACACGGCTGGTGCAAGGGCTATGAGCAATGGGTCTTTCCCGCCGACACGGTGCTGGGACTGTTGAACAACTCCACCGCCTCACCTCTGGTGCAGGAGATGAGCGCTCTTTTAGTGTCCAAGATGCCCTGCGAACAGGCCGAAGCGGTTTGCGCTCGCGTGGCAGGCATTGAGCTTAGTCGCAGCACCCTGGCCCGGGAGGCACAAAGACAGGGAGAGCGAGCCATGGAAAAACGCCAGGAGCAGACCGACACACCCAAGCCAGGGCCGGCGGCGGCAATGGCCCGGTCGGTTGGGATGGACCAACCTCCCAAGCCTTTCACCCTGGTGATCCAGATCGATGCCTGGAACATTCGCGAACGCGATGATTGGGGCAAAACCAGGGCCATGCGCCAGCAAGGCCAGGAAATCAAGCGCTGGCACTGGGTCTACACGGCCACCTGCTTTCGCTTGGAGCAACGCTGCCGGAAAGGCAAACAGCGAGCCCTCATCACTGAGCGCAGTTACGTGGCCACCCGGCAAGGCGCCCAAGCCATGACCGCGATCCACAGGATTCCTTTCTGAAACAATCGCCAGCGCAATGCACCGCTTTCGCCGGCACGGTCCGCCATCACGCACCGGGACACGAACGCGATGCTCCGGTTGGTCTTCGACACAACCGAACTCCAAAGCCCGGTTGCAGCCGCTTGACAGGCTTGTTGCCCTGAGACTCGCCACCCCCCCTCTAATCCCAAAGCACCTATGACTAAACTAAAGCGAAATGATGTTGATCTCTACTACGAGCTGTCGGGTTATGGCCCGCCCGTGCTGCTTATCCAAGGGGTCGGTGTTGTCGGCGAATGTTGGCGACCGCAGGTGAACGCTTTGGAGAAAAACTTCCAAACTTTGCTCTTTGACAACCGGGGCATCGGAAAGAGCACTCATTGCAACGGTCCAATCACCATTGAAGCGATGGCCGAGGATGCGCGGGCGCTGATGGACGCGGCTGGCTGGGAATCGGCTCACGTTATCGGGCACTCAATGGGCGGCGTTATCGCGCAACAACTCGCGCTCGATTGTCCGAAACGCGTTCGCAGCCTCTCCCTGCTCTGCACGTTTGGACGTGGCAAAGACGCCGCGAGGCTAACCCCATGGGTTCTCTGGATGACATTGCGCACACGTATCGGGACACGGAGAATGCGGCGGCGCGCCTTTCTCGAAATGCTCTGGCCTGCCGGCGCTCTAGAAATGGCCGACACGGAGGAACTGGCTACCCGCGTGGCCGCGCTGGTGGGTCGCGATCTGGCCGACCAACCGTCAGTACTGATGAGACAGGTGCGGGCACTGGGCCGCCACGACACATTGCACCGGCTCGACGAACTTGCCGGCATCCCGACAATCGTGCTCAGCGCCGAACACGACCCGATTGCGCTGCCGCGCTACGGACGGATGCTGTCAGAGTCGATTCCGGGCGCACATTTCAAGCTGATGCCTGCAGCGTCCCACGGCGTGACGATTGAGCAGGCCAACCACATCAATCAAATGCTTGGGCGATTTCTCGGCTCGGTTGAAGCTGCGAAGTCAACCGGAGTCCAATGAACCTTTATCTCGCGTGCAGAACTTTCGCTCTCGATTCATCATAGTCGAACCTGGTAAAACTTTCGGACCGCGCCACCCGTGACTTGGTGATACGGTGGCGTAGCTCCCGTTGCTGGAGACCACGGCCACGCACCTCGTCATCCTCGAGCAACGTACCTGCCTGCCAGGCCAGTTGGATTGTACCGCCATCGTTGGCTACTTTGTCTTTTCTTGAATCTTCTCTCCCACTTGCTCAATATCCTTCCCAGCGCCTTGAGCGGTGTGTTTGCAGCCGCTTGTTGTAATGATGACCAAGGTCGCGACGCAAATCACCAGGACTGCGGGTTTGAGGATGATAGCTCTCATGCTGTTTGTTATTGTCTGTATTTCGAATTTCGCTTGAGTTTGTGCCACCGGCGATTCTGTCCACCGCGGCGGGGGGACATTGCCGTGTCACTGCCTGGCCGAGCGCAGACTGAACACCCCACCGACGATTGTCGCTGCGATGCCGCCGAGCAGGAGCCACATCGATTTGTCCGTAGGGGTGCCGGTGAAGAATCGAGACACGTCCGAACTGAATGAATCTGTCGCACTAATGCCGAAGATGATCAGCGTGATGCCCACAGCCAGTATTGCAAGAGCCATTGGTTTGTTCATATATTGACTTTCGTTTTATGCCGGTCGTGCTTTTTTCGGCCGGCGTTGAATCGCTTGTGGTGATTCCTTCTGCAGGGAGCGTGCCGATCAGCCACAACTCACCCAAGGATGAGTTTCAAAACAGCACCGCGTGCAAGCGCGGCCCTGTTGCATTGCGAAAGAACCACGCGTGTGTCGTTTTTTTCCCTCTGAGTTATTTCACCGCGCTTGGTTTGCTCCCTGTGCAATTTGCATGACGAGCCGGCTCCACCTTGCAAGCTGCAAAGTTGTCCGCGAGTCACGAATCAGCGAGAATGAAAAATCCTTCAGGTTTTCGCAGGAGTTACTTTTGAAACGTCGCGGCACGCGGCTAGCTAACTGAACCAAGTCAGAATCGAAGGTCCAAGTTCATGAACGCAACTCGCAACACTTTGTCTCCGGCTGCTCGAGAAAACGGTGGAAGTTGCGTTGCTTACCGACCGGTTGCGCGACCTGGACAGCGACTTTGGACTCTGGAAGTCCATTTGAACAAGTAAACCCTCAACCTATACAGTTATACAGTTATGCTTTATACCCTGGCTCTCATTTTGATCATTGCCTGGCTGCTGGGACTCGTGTCGTCCTACACTATGGGCGGTTTCATTCACATCCTGTTGGTCGTCGCGATCGTGGTCATTCTCGTTCGCGTGATCCAGGGCCGCAAAGTTTAGGGTCAGCCAAGCTTCAGCAACCAAAAAAAAGGAGTACAAGTACATCATGAAACAGAACACTACCGCAGAACCAGTTCACGATCTTGGAACGCTCGCCGAAGAAGCGCGCGCCTTGTTGGCCGCCACTGCCGACGCGGCCGGCGAAAAAGTCAAGGAGGCCCGCGAACGACTCTCCGCCGCGCTCGAACGCAGCCGGGAAGCATTGGACACCGCCAAAGTTCGCGCGGCGGATGCTGCAAAGGCCACCGATAAGGCCATTCGTAAGAATCCTTATCAGGCCATCGGCATTGCCTTCGGCGTGGGAGCATTGTTCGCCTTTCTTCTGAAGCGCCGGTGAAAAACACGCCGCAGACAGACGCAGGTTGCTACCTTGAGGAGGGTCAGGTGGGTGATGAGTCTGGAGACCAGCGGGCTCCGAACAACACGGCTCCGACCACGGTCCCCCCGCGAAATCACTGGCTGACCTATGCACGCATCGCGACGACGGCCCGCGTCGTCTTCATCATCCTTGCGCTCGTGGCGTTCGCGTATCTCGCCCGCGCAGTGGTGCTCCCGGTATTGCTGGCATGGGTAGCGTCCATGACGCTGAAAGCGCCTGTACGGTGGCTTCGAGCATGTCGTGTTCCAACACCGCTCGCCGCAGCCATTATCGTCGGCCTGTTTGTCGCAGGAACCAGCTTCGCAGTTTTGCGCTTGGGCCGGCCGGCCGTGGAATGGTTCGCTGCGGCCCCCGAGACCTTCCCGCG
>JBDTOW010000546.1:0-4106 GCA_039933075.1 Verrucomicrobiota bacterium
GGCCGCACTGGATCATCCGAACATCGTTCCAATTCATGAAATCGGCGAAGCCGGTGGCCAGCACTTCTTCAGCATGAAACTGATCGAGGGCGGCAACCTCGCTGCGCGAATCTCCGGTCGCGGTTCCCGGATTTCAGATTCGGAAGGGGCAACCTTGGTGGCGACGACGGCACGCGCGGTTCACTACGCGCATCAACGCGGCGTGCTCCATCGCGATCTCAAGCCGACGAACATTCTGCTCGATGCCCAGGGCCAACCGCACCTCACCGACTTCGGTCTGGCCAAACTCATTGAACGCGGAACCAGCCTCACCCAGACTGCGGCGGTGATCGGGACGCCGAGCTACATGGCACCCGAGCAGGGTAGCGGAAAATCCAAACACGTCACGACCGCCGCGGACATCTACAGCCTGGGCGCCATCCTCTATGAATTGCTGACCGGTCGTCCGCCGTTCGCCGCGGATACACTGTTGGCAACCCTGGAGTTGGTCCGCGAGCAAGAACCACTGTCGCCGCGCGGGATTCGTCCCGGGATCAACCGCGACTTGGAGACCATCTGCCTCAAGTGTCTGCGCAAGGAGCCGGATCGCCGCTACGACTCAGCCCTCGCATTGGCGGAGGATCTGGAGCGATGGCTTGAGGGGCAGCCGATTCTGGCCCGCCCAGTTGCGCCGCTGGAGCGCCTCTGGCTGTGGACGCGGCGCAAACCTGTGACTGCGGGACTTACGGCGACGGTCGTCGCGTTGGTGATCGCGACCGCGTTCGGTTCCACCATCATGTCCTGGCGAATTGCCGCCGCGCGGGATGAGGCGCGACGGCAAGCAGAAGAGAATCGTCAGCGGGTCGTGTGGCTGAATCTGTCCCAAGGCGTGGAGCTTTTGAAGAAAGGCGAGCAACTGGACGCGCTGCCCTGGCTCGGCGAGGCGCTGCGTCTTGATGCCGGACCTGCCACGCGCGAGGCCTCGCATCGCATGCGGCTGCAGGCTGTGCTTCGACATTCTCCCCGACTCGATCAGCTTTGGTTCCATGACGGTTTCGCTCAGCACGCCGTTTTCAGTCCGGATGGCCGCCGGATCGCCACTTGCGGCGATGACGCCATGGCGCGGGTTTGGGATGCCTCCACCGGTCAACCAGTGACGCCGCCTTTAGTTCATTCGCGGGAGGTGACGATCAATGGCTTCGCGGTTAAGGGTGGCCGTGTGCGGCATCTCGCGTTTGATTCCACGGGCAAGCGGTTGGTGACTTCGTGGAACTTTTCCGCGCGCGTGTGGGATGCTGCAACCGGGCAGCCGGTGGGCCGGGAACTCGTGCACGGCAACACGGTCAACTGTGCTTTCTTCAGCCCGGACGGACGCCTTATTCTCACCGCAAGCTACGACCAGACCGCTCGACTCTGGGACGCATCCACCGGTGAACTTGTGGGGGACGCCATGTCCCACGCAGATGCGATTGAATGGGCGGTGTTCAGCCCCGACGGTTTGCGGATCGCCACCGCCGGTCGCGATCACTTCGTTCGGATCTGGAGCGCCTCGTCGCAGCAGACACTTGGGCCACCGCTCAGACATGAGGATGGCGTATTGAGAGTGGCGTTCAGCCCCGACGGGGCACGCTTGCTGAGCGGGAGCTACGACGGCACCGCCCGAATCTGGGAAGTGTCGAGCGGTCGGCCCGTCGGTTCGCCGTTGCCGCATAACGGTGAGGTCCGCGCGCTTGCTTTCAGTCCGGATGGCCGCAAAGTCGCAACCGGGGGAGGCAATCGCTCCGCGCGCCTCTGGGACGCGAATACCGGAGAGCCTCTGACGCCCTTTCTGAAACACGGCGCGATGGTCAGCGCTGTTAGTTTCAGTTCAGACGGAAGGCGGCTGGTCACGGCCAGCTATGACGGCACGGCGCGCCTCTGGGATGCAGACCAAGGCAATCCGCTGTCAGCGCCGCTCCCGCACAATCATGTCGTCTCACAGGCGGTCTTCGATCCCAAGGGCGCACGCGTGTTGACCGCCAGCTATGACGGAGTCGTCCGGCTCTGGAATCTGGCGATTGAGCCTGGCAACTCAGCTTCGTCCCTTGATCCCGATGGACGCGCCGTTGCCTTCAGTGGGGACGGAACTCTTGCCTTGTGCGCCAACGACCGAAACAGCGTCCGCATCTGGCACCTGCCTTCGCGTCGCCTGATCGCCGAACCGTGGGAGTTGGCAGAGCCGGTGGCGCACGCTGCCTTCACTCCGGATGCGCGCCAGCTACTTACGATTGGCACAGTCTCGGCCAGCCAACTTTGGCAGGTCTTCGCTGGCGGTCAGGCGGCAATCCCGTTGACGATCACGGGCCGATTCGCATCGCCAGTCTTCAGCCCCGACGGCCGCCGGCTGCTCGTGGAACAAGGCGCGGGAAATGTCGCCGTTTTCTCCCTGCCCGATGCTGCACCGGCCCGGCCGGCGTGGGAGCATAGCAAGGATGTTCGCGCCTTGGCCTTTGGCCCCGACGGGCTGGTGGCTTCCGGCGACGACGACGGTGGCATCCAGGTGCGCGGCGCTGCTTCCGATGAGTCGGCGACGTTGCGATTGACCCACGAGGCTGTCCTTCGCTGCCTCGCTTTCAGCAAGGACGGTGGATTGCTTGCGAGCGGTAGTCAGGATGGCGTCGCGAAGCTTTGGCGCCTGCCTGGAGGTCAACTTCGCGCGGGGCCAATGCGGCATCCGCGCGCGGTCCTGTTGCTCTCCTTCAACCACGACGGAAGCCAATTGCTCACGGCCAGCGAGGACAAACGGGTCCGCGTTTGGAACACGGCCACGGGCAAACTTGCCGCGCCACCGATGGGCCACGAACAAGCCGTTCACCACATCTCCTTCAGCCCGGACGGCACCCGGGCCGTGACCATCGATGAATCGCTGACGCCACGCGTGTGGGATCTCGCCACAGGTCAGTTGGTGAGTTTGCCGGAGCGATGGCCTGAAACTGCGGAGAACATGGAGAATTCCCGCCCGACCGAATGGGCTTGGGACTGGCCGGGCGACAACCGCCCGGTGGAAGAGCTGGTTCTGCTGACGCAACTGCTCTCCGGTCGCCGGATGGATGGCGTAAGTGGCGTCGTCCCCCTGGATCGCGAACAACTGCGAACGATTTGGGAACGTCTCAAGCGTTCAGCACAAACGGGTGACCAGCGTTGAAGCCGGCAAAGGTTCGCTGCTAAAATTGGGGTCCGGCCGTCAACTTTCTTTGTAACAACTTCCCGGAGGTTCTGCTTTCAAGAGTGAGCGTCGGCATGTTTGGCCGGTCCCGGAATAAAATTCATGAAACGAAACGCCTCGATCGATCGGCTGCCCTTCACACATATGTCCCTCAAGCTGGCAACTCTACTGACCCTCACCCTCCTGCCATCGTCCCGCGCACAAGCAGCGCAGTTCTTCCGGATCGTCGGCCCGGGGGCGACCACCATTACCAGTGCCGATAGGGACGGTTACCTGACTTGGATGAACGCGTCTTTCCCTGCTACTATCACCATCCAAACCTCTTCGTCGTTGCTCAGCCCAACTGTTTGGGTGGACTACGTTCAGGTGCCAGTCACCGGCTCGTCCACCACTCACCGGGTTTATCATCCCAACACGCCTGCCGACATGGCCTTCATTCCGCCGGGTTTGTTCACGATGGGGGACACGTTTGGCGAGGGCGGCAATTACGAACTGCCTTTGCACGACGTCAACGTCTCCGCGTTTCACATGGACAAATACGAGGTGACGAAGGAGTTGTGGGATGGTGTGTATGGGTGGGCTACGAATCACGGCTACATTTTCCAGTATGGGGCGCGAGGGAAGGCGAACAATCATCCGGCCCATTCGGTGACCTGGCATGACGCTGTGAAGTGGTGCAATGCGCGGAGTGAGAAAGAGCTGCGGACGCCGGCGTATTACACGGATGCGAAGCAGACGAATGTCTATCGTGGTTTTCTGGGCATTATGGATAACAGTTGGGTGAAGTGGGACGCGGGATATCGATTGCCGACGGAGGCGGAGTGGGAGAAGGCGGCACGGGGCGGGGCCAGTGGGCGGCGGTTTCCGTGGTCGGCCACGGACAATATTTCGCACAGCCGGGTGAACTACGAGGCTCGTCCAT
>JBDTOW010000547.1:0-4102 GCA_039933075.1 Verrucomicrobiota bacterium
CATCAGCCGATCGAGTTCTTTTATCGTGGGTTCGCGGGAAAGACAGCGCTTAAACCCGTTGATGATTCTTTGCTTCGCTGGCAGTTCTTTCGCCGCGGCCAAACTGCGGCCAAGCGCCTGGGCGCAGTCAAAGCAGACCGGATCATTCAAAAGAGTCAGGGCTTGTAACGGCGTGTTCGAGCGTTCCCGCCGGGTGCATGTCATGTTCGAATCGGGAGCGTCGAAGGTGGACAACATCGGATATGGCACCGTCCGCTGGAAAAAAATGTAGAGGCCGCGACGGTACTGTTCCGCGCCCTTGCTCGGCGCCCACTTCACTGAGTTTGCGTAGCCGAGCGCGGCGATATCCGCGGGCAACGGAGGGCGGATTCCCGGCCCGCTAATCGCTGGATTCAGCCGGCCGCTGGCGGCCAGGTAAACGTCACGGACGTTCTCGGCCTCCAATCGAAAGCGATTCTGTCGCGCCAGCAGGAGATTATTCGGATCGCGTTCGCTCAAATCCGCCCTGTGATGCGACGATTGCCGGTAAGTCGCCGATGTCAGGAGGAGTCGAATCATCGACTTCCTGCTCCAGCCGAGTCGTGGAAATTCCGTCGCCAGCCAATCGAGCAATTCCGGATGTGATGGCAACTCGCCGCGGTTGCCGAAGTCGTTGGGAGTCCGGACGAGGCCGTAACCGAAGAGGTGCTGCCAGATTCGATTTGCGCCGACGCGGGCAGTAAGTGGATTGGAGGGATCGACCAGCCAGCGAGCCAAATCGAGGCGGTCGGGCTGATCCCTCCGCGATGTTAAGGCGGGCAGAACGGATAGCATGTGCGGCTGAACCTCGTCTCCCGGTCGAAGAAAATCGCCGCGAATGTGAATATGCGCTTTCGATGGTTTTGGATTTTCGATCAGCGTCTGCGCTTTGGTCTCCGGGAAGGCCGGTTCCTTCATGGCATGCTCGGCTACTTTTGTATCCAACTCGATAAACTCCCGGTCGATGGAGCGATGGAATTCAATCTGCTCTTCCCGCTCACTTTCGCTCCGATCGGAAGGAGATTTCATTTGGATCGTAGCCACTGAAGCTGGCAAAAGATCGGGCTGGAACGGGGGAGCTGAAGTCGTCGCAGAAATCCGCAGGCGTCCAATCGTATGTTCCTTGCCATAGGTTTGTTCGAGAACGAAAATCAATCTCATCCCAGCCGCAAACCTCACTTCCTGCTTCGTCTCAAAGACTGCTACGTGGGGCCGGTTGAATTCCGGGTCGACCGCCCATCCGGTTTTCGGATCGTTATCGATCGCCGCCGCGATCGGCCAGTCACTTGCGGAAAAGTCAGCCGCCGCATTTTGGAGCGAGAGCATCGTCGATTGATCCTGGGCAGTGCCTTTTTCAATCGTTTTCACGCTAAACTCGGAAAGGACAAAGTTCCCGTTCGGCGCTCGACCCGGACCGAGTCGCAAGCTTGAGTCATCAAGGATCTCCAGGCGAAATCCCCTGATGCCTTCCAGATCGGTCTCACACTCGATGGTGTAGGTGTCCGAAGCCGGACTCTTCTCGCCAGCGAGAATCGACAAGTCCGGTTGAATCTTCAAATTCGCTCCGCCTGACGAGACCGCACTCAATGGTTTCAAGGAAACCCAACGCGATTCGGGCAGCGTTACCGTCTTTTCCCATTCCCGTTGGACCGCAGGAAGCTCGCTGGCGACGTACGCGGCCAACCGGGCTTTTAACGCGGCGTGTTCGACGTCAAAGTGTTCCTTCGCTTCCTTGTATCTGGCGAGTTCGGCAGGTTGCGGTGTCGAAAGCTCTTTTTCCATGGCGGAATTGAAGAACGCGAATAATCCGTAAAATTCCGTTTGCGAAATCGGATCGTATTTATGCGAGTGGCACTCGGCGCAGCCAATGGTAAGCCCCAGCCAAACAGTGCCGGTCGTACTGACGCGATCCACCGTGGCCTTGACGCGATCCTCTTCCTGATCGATGCCGCCCTCGCGGTTCGTCAACGTGTTTCGATGGAAACCAGTGGCTATCCTTTGTGCCTCGGTCGGGTTCGGCAACAGATCCCCCGCCAGTTGTTCGATGGTGAATCGATCAAACGGCAGATCACGGTTTAGAGCATCAATCACCCAGTTTCGATAAAGCCAGGCGTAAGGGCGTGGAGAATCTTTCTCGTAACCGTCGCTGTCGGCATAACGGGCAAGATCAAGCCAGTGCCGGCCCCAGCGTTCACCGTAATGAGGCGAGGCGAGCAAACGATCGATCAGGCGCTCGTAAGCATCGGGGCGTTGGTCGCCCAAAAAGGCGTCCACCTCAACAGGTGTCGGCGGAAGCCCTAGCAGGTCGAGACTAAGCCGGCGAATCAACGTATTTCGATCGGCTTCGGGCGATGGCTGAGTTCCTTCGCTTTCCAGTTTCGCGAGAATGAAATTGTCGATCGGAGTCCGAATCCAGGAGACTTGCTTTACTCTCGGCGGTTCTGATCGCCTGGGCGACACAAAGGACCAATGCTTTGAGCCTTTTTTGAAATCCATCGTTGCTGGATCTGCATTCGGCGCACCGGGCGCCGCGGCAAGAGTTTGCGAAACCTGGAGCGCAGCGATCGATACAAGAATGACGAACACCACAGCGCGGCAGAGCCGCAACCGTAGCAACTCCCTCTCCTCCATCCGATGGAGGAGAGGGCTGGGGAGAGGAGGTGCGTTGATTTCTTTGGATTGCCCCTCTCCTCGGTCCTCTCCCCACTCCCTCGTCGTGGGGAGAGGAAGAAAATTTGCGCAAGCTGCGAAAACTTTCACGGCTAATAGTACGAATACTCGCACATCGAAACCCCTCGGCATGGCCGGGCTGTTAGGCAAGCCATGCGTTAATTACCTTACCTGCGACATCGGTCAATCGGTAGTCACGCCCTTCAAATCGATAGGTTACCGCTTCGTGATTGAGACCGAAGAGATGGAGCAAAGTGGCATGGAAATCGTTGATATGAACCGGATCGCCGACCACGTTCATTCCCAACTCATCCGTCTCGCCATACATTGTTCCGCCTTTGACGCCTCCGCCAGCCATCCAGACCGTGAAAGCGCTCGGCTGATGATCGCGACCAGTCACCGCCGTCATTCCAATTCGGTTATCGCCGAGCGGGGTGCGCCCGAATTCCGTACCCCAGACGACCAGCGTCGACTCTAGTAGTCCGCGTTGCCTCAGATCTTTGATGAGCGCCGCGATCGGTTGATCCACGACGCCGCAATTGCGGACCAATCCTTCATTGAGACCGCCGTGGTGGTCCCACCCGTCCATGTAAATATTGATGAAACGCACGCCTCGTTCGACCATGCGGCGCGCGAGCAGCGCACTCGTCGAAAAGCGGTTTTGCAGATCGTCCTTGCGATTCACGCCGTAGAATTCGAGCGTCTCCGGTGTCTCGCCGGACAGGCTAATGAGATCGGGAGCGGCTTTCTGCATCCGGAAAGCAAGCTCGTAGGAAGCCACGCGGCTCTCGATCTCCGGATCCTTGATATGCTGGTAGCGCCGCGCGTTCAACCGCGCGATTGTGTCGAGCGACATCCGCTGCACTTCCCTTGAAATTCCGGGAGGATTTGTCAAATCTTTGACCGGCTCGCCCTTCGCGCTAAAATGGACACCCGCGTAGGTCGAGGGCATGAACCCGCACGACCAATTGGTCGCGCCGCCACGTATGCCCGGTCCAGGCTCGAGCACAATGTAACCAGGAAGATCGGCGCACTCGCTGCCAAGGCCGTACGTAAGCCACGAACCGATCGTCGGCCGGCCCATGCGCTGGAAGCCGCTGTTCATCATAATCGTTGCCGGATGATGATTGAACGGCTCGGTGTGCATCGAGCGAACCATGCAGATCTCGTCGGCAAGCGTGGCGACGTTTGGTAGTAAATCCGAAAACTCCATCCCGCTTTGGCCGTATTTTTTAAAGGCGCGCGGGCTTCCCATCAACCGCGCGGAATCCTTTTGAATGAAGGCGAAGCGGACTCCTTTCAGGACTGACTCGGGCAGAGGCTGGCCTTGAAGCTCGTTGAGTTTTGGCTTTGGATCGAAGAGATCAACCTGGCTCGATCCAAACGCACGCCCCCTTGCCTTGATGTCGGCGGC
>JBDTOW010000548.1:0-4101 GCA_039933075.1 Verrucomicrobiota bacterium
CATCTCGCCGTGCAATACGCGGCGAAGATGGGTTTCAAAACGGTCGGCATCGCGCGCGGTGCGGACAAGGAATCGCTCGCCCGAAAGCTTGGTGCCCATCACTACATTGACAGCCAGGCCCAGGATCCGGCGGCGGAATTGCAAAAATTGGGTGGAGCCAAGGTCATTCTTGCAACGGTGCCGAACGGCGACGCGATGAGCGCGGTGCAGGGCGGTCTGGGCATCAACGGAACGCTCATTGTCATCGGCGCCGCTCAGTCGTTACAGGTTTCACCGCTGCTGTTGATTACCGGGCGGCGGTCGGTGAAGGGCTGGTATTCTGGCACCGCGATTGATTCGCAGGACACCCTTACGTTCATTGTGCTCGCCGAAGTTCGATCCATGAACGAGGTGTTCTCGCTCGAAAAAGTCGCGGAAGCTTACGAGCGCATGATGAGCGGCAAAGCGAAATTCCGGGCAGTGCTCACTACGGGACTGTAATCTGACAGCTGTTCCCGGGTCAGACTTTTACAGCTTTGAATGAACCCGTGCGAATTATTTCGGTTGGGGAGGCCGTCTCACATCCACCCGAAGTCGCTGATATCAAGATGCCATGCGCTCCCGTCGCTGATGCGAACGGCTTTCGGCCCGTGCTTATAGGTGATCTTTTCCAGGTCTACAGAGGGCGGCAAAATATTGATGAGCACGTCCCCACTCACGAGCGATATGATCCGCGTGCGCGGATCAGGTCGACGGAAAAAAGTGAACTTCGCGGTATCCACGGTGTAAACATGGCCGGTTACCCTCGCAACGCCGTTTTCGCAGGCGTCCACGACGCCGACGAAGTGCCGCTGCGGTTCTTTCTCCAGATGCCGCCGATGGATAAGATGCACTTTTTCGCCCGGGCGCAGTATTTTCATGGCTGTGATGTTCTATTCAGACCTGGGACTCGCGAGTCAAACCAGGCGGGGGTAAGTCTTGCTACAAACCTCTGTCGCTTTCAAGATGAACTAAGCGCCTTTTTCTTCACTGGACGTACCTCCGACAGACCAAAAGGTGAAGGCAGATGATCAGTCGCCTCTGGAAGATGTTGAACGCGCAGTTTGCGCGGCGTCGCGGACACACTCGCGAAACCAGACAGCTTCGCCCATAGTCATCGCTAACTTGCCTTAGCCCTTTTCCATTCATTTATTGCTGACGCGCCCGTTCCACGTCTGTATAACTCATGATAATAGATGCGATACGGTTCTATCCAGAAAAACGGCCGTCCGGCGAGCACACGATCCGAGCAGTATTCGCATACTCGCACACAGCCCGAAGAACTTCGCGAAACGGTAGACGCGGTGACAGAAGTGCTCCAGGATTTGCCCCCGGCCGACAACGCTGCTGGCGCCGTCGAGAAGATGCTTCGCGCAAACGCGATCCTGCGCAACGTCCCATGGCCACCGCCTTTCGATGAAACCAAGCATCAGCTTCATGAAGGTGATGCGCGCGATCTTTCCTTCATTCCCACCGAGAGCGTTCATCTCGTCGTCACCTCACCACCGTACTGGACATTGAAGGAATACGTACCCCACAAGGATCAACTTGGCGCAATTGCAGACTACGAGCGGTTTCTCTCGGAACTGGACAAGGTCTGGCGGGAGTGTGTACGCGTTCTTGCTCCGGGCGGACGAATTTGTTGTGTCGTCGGGGACATCTGTGTTCCACGCAAACGCAATGGCCGCCACTATGTCATGCCCTTGCACGCGGATATTCAAGTGCGTTCGCGGCAATTTGGACTCGATTGTCTCACGCCGATCCTGTGGCAAAAGATCGCGAACGGTGTCACCGAGGCTGAAGGCAACGGTGCGGGATTTTATGGAAAACCATATCAGCCCGGCGCAATCGTGAAGAACGATGTCGAATACATTCTCTTCCTCCGGAAAGGCGGAGAGTACCGGTCTCCTTCGCCCATTCAACGGGCGCTTTCCATGCTCACCAAAGAAGAGATGCAGAGCTGGATGCGCTCGTCCTGGACAGACATCAAGGGCGAATCGACTCGGAAAGGTCATCCAGCCCCTTACCCGATTGCACTAGCCGAACGTTTGATCAAAATGTTTTCGTTCGCAGGCGACACTATCCTCGACCCGTTTGCCGGGACAGGAACGACAGCTATCGCGGCGCTAAACGCGGGGCGCAACAGTATCAGTGTCGAAATCGAACCCAAGTATGTGGCGATGGCGCATGATCGGCTCCGAGAGGCAAGTTGGCTCAGGCCGCAAGCGGGCGCTGTTCGAACCCGCGTTCTTCTGGAATAGTGGCGACTCCATCTGTTTTCCATCTGCTTCGCACCTTCCGAAGCCTCTTCGAGGGCACAGTGTATAAACATCGGGATTCCAGTCTTGGTGACCTGGTGGCGAGTCAATTGTATGAGGACCTCGTTGCACTCAACAAATCCGAAAAACTAATGCGTCGTATCCATGCGCACGAGCGCGTCGTGAATCTCGCCAACAAAGCGATTGGCAGGCCAAGCCGTCGTGGCGACGGCACGTTTGGAGAATTAGTGCCGACCGCTATCGCAATTACCGAAGCGGGACTGCTGGTGGCGCGAGGCGAAGTCGCGAACATAGAAATTGGGGCCGAAACAAAAATCCTGGCCAAAGCCATGATCAAACAAATTGATCGCGTGATTGGCGATCTTATCCGCCAGGTCGACGAATTCAAAGGAACGGGAGGAAATCCGATTTGCGTTGGCATCGTTGGAGTGAATTGTGCGCCGAAGTACACGTCTTATGAAGGAGAGCGTGAATGGCCGACGGATGGGAAGAAACACAAGCACCCAGTTCAGGAAGCGGCCGAAGCCGAGCGCCGATTGATCAGTCGCGCCGGGGCGAAGTTCGACGAATTTCAAATTCTTCGCTTTCGGGCAACGAACGTCGCGCCGTTTCCTTTCGAGTGGGTGGATCTGGAACAGACCTCCAAGGAGTACGGGGCGTTGCTGATCCGCCTTTCGCGGGAGTATGACCGGCGTTTCCCGTAGTATTACCCGAAGCGCTGGGTTCTTAAAGCAGACGTCACTCCCACATAATCACAGCTTTGTGTGGTTGGGCGGGAATGATCACGTTCATTCCGGCCTTTATAAGAGCTCCTCAACGTCCCGAAGCCAGGATAAGCTACCACCGGAGGCTCTTGGAGTTGCCAAATGAAGAGCGCAAGAAGTATCCAGCCAGCCGAGAAGATTGCCAAAACGTCCGGAGCGAGCCCACTAAAACGGCTCTGACGTCTCGACGACAGTCCAGCAACCGCAGAGGCTATTGGCACAAGGAAAGCGAACCACTGAACCTTCACCAGCTCCTGAGCTAATACGATCAGATGTCGGCCAGTCGGACGATTTCGCATCACTTGCCCAGAGTCATAGATCACGACGTAGCCACACGCCAGAAACGCCACGAAGATATAGATCCACAGACGGATTCTTGAAGTGCTTCGCATACGTAGCGCTATAGTGAGCCACCAAGCGTCTTCCAATCTTTCATGCCGTCATTTGTCACGGTACTGGAACAAGACCCAATTCCCATTGGCGACTTCACCACTACGCCGGCATTTTCGCGCGCAGAAAATCGCGGAGTTGAATTGTTTCCGACAGATTGTCCACCTCGTTGCAGTGTTCCCAATCATTCCATACGTATTCGACACCCACATAGCCCTGGTAATTGGCTTTTTTCAGCGCACGGAGAACCCGCGTGTAATCGATGGTGTTTTGCTGGAACGATGCTTGCAGGCGGCCTTTTCGCGCGCCGCGGGCATGGAAGTGTGAGGCATGCGCGATCAGTGGTTCAACGGCGCTGTCCGGAAGTCCGCAGCGAGTGAAATGCGTGTAGTCAAGCGTCAGCGTCAAGCCGGGCACGCCGTTCACCAGGCGTAACGCTTCATTCGGTTTCGGAACGATCGAACCCACGTGGGCTTCGACGCTGAACACAATCCGCTGTCGGTTCGCTTGCTCGACGCGCCATGCCAGTTCGTCGCAAGAACGCTTCCACGAGTCGGTCGCGGGTTCGTCGTCGAAGTAAACACCCGGCAAAGTGGTGAGATGTCGCGCTCCGCAAGCAGCGGCGTAATCCAACGTTTCGAGAAACCAAT